>JAHCIA010000001.1:3610000-3862203 GCA_026129465.1 Flavobacteriales bacterium | reverse complement strand
CCGCCCCCCCCCCCCCCTCCCCCCCCCGGGGGCCCCCCCCCCGCGCCCCCCCCGCCGCGAGGAAAGCTTGGTATCCCGATCAGCTGGGCATGCCGTACTTGTTCATCCACTCGCGGAACTCGGCCGCAGCCTTCAGCTCACTGTCGCGCACCTGCGCCCAGGTGGCGTCGTTGGCCTCACCGATGCCCTTGATGGTGCGGTCCAGCCGCTCCAGACCCTGGGCGAGCTCGGAGGCGCGCTGCTGGTCGGCCTTGCGCTCCTCGGCGCTGCGTGTGCCGTCCTTCAGGCGGGCACGCACACTTTCCAACTCGGCCACCAGTGTGGCGCGCAGACCCTGCAGGTTCTGGATGGTACCGGCGCGCTCCGCTTCGGGGGTATCATAAGTGCGGTTCCAGGGATCGATCGTGGCCGCGGTACCGGTACCATCACCATCGCCGGAGCCTTCGTGGTCGTGGCCAGTACCATCGCCGTGGTCGTGGCCGTCATGGGCACCGGCCGATCCGGAAGCGTTGGCGTCATCCACCTGGCCGGCGTCACCGCCAGCGCTGCCAGCGGTATCGGCCTGGCCACCCCCGCAGCCGCTGCAACCGGCCAGGGAGTAGGTGATCACGAGGGCGAACAGGGGCAGGAAAAGTCGTTTCAAGAGGTCGTTGCTTCGCATGGCAAGGGGGTTTTGGTTGGTAAAAGGGTCTTCGTGCGGCACGAAAGATAGTACCGCCCAAAGCGGACAAAAGGCCCGCACCTAATGTTCGGCGTTGCGCCCGCCCTCAGACTCGGACAGCGCGAAACAGTCACATCCCAAGGCGTCGTCCACAAAGTGCTTCAACAAACGCATCTGGTCCTTCGCGCGCCGCTTGCCTTCCTGCGCCAGCCCCCACAGCACCAGTGCGAGGAAGGGCGTGGGCAGGGCCACCCACCAACCCCAGGCGAAGGCGCCCACCACCTGCTGCGAAGTGCCGATCGATATGCCCAACAGGGCGATGACACAGAGCGCGATGTAGCCGCCCACGAAGAGCATCCAGATGGACGGTGCAGGACCGATCTGGCATCGCACGATGGTCATGGTCTCATGCCCCTGGACCTGTTCCATTTCCAAGTCGATGTCCATCTGGGGTGTCCAAGCGTGTTGCGCCGCATGCGGGAAGCGCAGGACGTGGTGGTGGCCCGTGCCGCCCAGTTCCAAACGGTGGGGGTTCTCGTCGCGCACCCGGAAACGGATGTGGTCGCGGATGACATCCGGGTGCAGCACGCTGCGGAAACGAAAGCGGGGACGGAACTCCAGATCGCTCATGGGCCGGAAGTTGGTCCGCGTGGTCCACCTTCAGGATGACGGCCATCAGGGATCGGGTACCTTTGTGCCATGTCCGACACGCTGCTCACCATCCTCCTCGCCATCGGCCTGTTGGCCCTGGCGTTTGCGGGCATCGCGGTGAAGATCCTGGCGAAGAAGAATGGCGAATTCGCGGGCACCTGCGCCAGCAACAACCCACTCGTTCAGAAGGAAGGTGGCAGCTGCGGCTTCTGTGGCGCGCGGCCGGAAGAGCGGTGCAGACGGGAAGAGGTGGGGTAGTTGACAGTTGACAGATGGCAGTTGGTGGTTGGTAGTTCCGCCCAATGAGGAACGCGTTCCTCAGGGCGATGGCCAACCCGGCGTGGTCCACACCGCATAGGCTCCCTGGCCGTCGTCGCTGATGAGGTAGGCTTCCACCGTACCGTCACGCAGGAGCCATTCACGCGCGGCGTCGGGTCCCATCACCAACATGGCCGTGGCCAGCGCATCGGCGGTGGCGCAATCATCGGCGATGATGGTGGCGCTGAGCAGGGCATTCATGGCGGGGCGCCCCGAGCGCGGATCGATGGTATGACCGTAGCGGCGGCCATCCAGTTCAATGAACTTGCGGTAGTTGCCGCTGGTGGCGAGGCTGCGGTCCTGCAAAGGCACCAAGGCCTGCATCATGTGTGCCCCCCCGTCCACCGGCTTGTCGATCTGGATGGTCCATGGGGTGCCGCGCTCGTTCAAGCCATGGGCGCGAACCTCACCGCCGATCTCCACCATCATGTGGGAGATACCATGCTGCCGAAGCAGTTGCGCCACCACATCCACCGTGTAGCCCTGTGCGATGCCATTGGGATCGAAGCGTACGCGGGGATCGAATTTGCGGTAGTGCATCAGCAGAACGTCCCTGGTCTGTTCGTGCCAGCTGGCGATCCGGTCCATGCCCACAAAGGCCAGCAGGCTGTCCACGGCCATGGTGTCGAGTGCGGCCCTGCCCTCCCTGCCCAGGCCCCAGGCCTTGACCACGGGCAGCACCGTGGGATCGAAGGCACCATCCGTGTTGCGCCATAGGTCCAGTGAGCGCGCATGAACCACCCGGAAGTGCGCGTCATCGGTCGAGAAAGTTTCCGCTGCGGCGTTGAAGGCGTTCACCGTGCTGCCCTCCACCCACAAGCTCAGGCTTTGGTCGATCGCCTTCAGCACACTGTCCACTTCGCGGGACAGGTCGCGCTGTAGGCTGTCGCGGTACTTGATGGTGAAGGTGGTGCCTTGGGCTTCGCCGGTGAGGGTGACGAGGTCGCTCTTGGGGCCGCCACAGGATGAGAGCAGCAGTACGCAGATGGCGACCAACAAAGAACCCCGCGAAACGCGGGGTTCCCCATTCCATGATCCTCTGATCATCCCATAGGCGTTATCCCCCGAAATCGTCGAAGCTGACGTTCTCCTTGGGCACGCCCCAGTCGTCCACCATCTTCAGCACCGCGGCGTTCATCAACGGTGGGCCGCAGAAGTAGAACTCGATGTCCTCGGGGGCCTCGTGCTTCTTCAGGTACTGGTCGATCACCGCTTGGTGCACGAAACCGGTGAAGCCATCGCCTTCCGGATCGTTCACATCCTTCTTCACCTTCCAGTTGTCCTCGGGCAGCGGCTCGCTGAGCACCACGAAGAACTTGAAGTTGGGGAATTTCCTGGCGATGTCGTTGAAGTGATCGAGGTAGAAGAGTTCGCGCTTGCTGCGGCCACCGTACCAGTAGGTGACCTTGCGGCCGCTCTTCAGCGTGTGGAAAAGGTGGAAGAGGTGGGAGCGCATGGGTGCCATGCCCGCGCCACCACCGATGTAGAGCATCTCGGCGCCGGTGTCCTTGATGAAGAACTCGCCATAGGGGCCGCTGATGGTCACCTTGTCGCCGGGCTTGCAGCCGAAGACGAAGCTGGAGCAGATGCCGGGGTTCACGTCCATCCAGTCGTTCTTCGCGCGGTCCCAGGGCGGGGTGGCGATGCGGATGTTGAGCATGACGATGTTGCCTTCCGCCGGGTGGTTGGCCATGGAATAGGCTCGGAAGATGGGCTCGTCGTTCTTCATCTTCAGGCCCCACAGCTTGTACTTGTCCCATTCGGCCTTGAAATCCATGGGGTCGCGGCCCAGCGCCACCAGCTCCGGATGGGCGGTGATGTCCATGTCCTTGAAGTCCACCTCGCAGGGTGGCACGTCGATCTGGATGTAGCCGCCGGCCTCGAACTCGAGATGCTCGCCCTCGGGCAACTTCACCACGAACTCCTTGATGAAGCTCGCCACGTTGTAGTTGCTCACCACCTCGCATTCCCACTTCTTGATGCCGAAGATCTCCTCGGGCACCTTCACCTGCATGTCGTTCTTCACCTTCACCTGGCAGCCCAGGCGCCACTGGTTCTGGATCTCCTTGCGGCTGAAGTAGGGCGCCTCGGTGGGCAGGATCTCGCCGCCGCCTTCGGTGACCTGGCACTTGCACATGGCGCAGGTGCCACCACCGCCACAGGCGCTGGGCAGGAAGATCTTCGATTCGCTGAGCGTGGTGAGCAGCGTGCTGCCAGCGGGGACCTCGATGGTCTTCTCCCCATTGATGGTGATCTTCACCAGACCGCCCGGAGAGAGCTTCGCCTTGGCGTAGAGCAGCACCGTGACCAACAGCAGGATCACGAACAGGAAAACCGCGACGGTGACGAGGATGGTGGTGCCCATGCGTGGTCAGATCTTGATGCCCATGAAGGCCATGAAAGCGATGCCCATGAGGCCGGTGACGATGTAGGTGATGCCCAGCCCGCGCAGCGGCGCGGGGATGTGGCTGTAGCGCAGTTTCTCGCGGATGGCGGCGATGGCCACGATGGCCAGGAACCAGCCCACGCCGCTGCCCAGGGCGAAGCTGGTGGCCTCGGCGATGTTGCTGTACTGGCGCTCCTGCATGAAGAGCGCGCCGCCCAGGATGGAACAGTTCACGGCGATCAGCGGCAGGAAGATGCCCAGCGCACCATAGAGGGCCGGCGCGAACTTCTCCACCACCATCTCCACCAGTTGCACGATGGAGGCCACCACGGCGATGAACATGATGAAGGAGAGGAAGCTGAGGTCCACGCCCGCCAGGCTGGCGTCCATCCATTTCAGCGCACCGGCCTTCAGCACGAAGTTCTCCAGCAGGTAGTTCACCGGCACGGTCACCACCAGCACGAAGATCACCGCGGCACCAAGGCCCACGCCGGTCTTCACGGTCTTGGACACGGCCAGGTAGGAGCACATGCCCAGGAAGTAGGCGAAGATCATGTTCTCGATGAAGATCGCCTTGACGAAGATGTTGATGAGGTTCATGGTGCTGCGTGCTTTAGGCCTGCTCGATCAACTTCGTGTTGCGCGACCGCTGGATCCAGATGATGATCCCCACGATGACCAGCGCCATGGGCGGCAGGATCATCATGTTGTTGTTCACATAGCCCAGGGCGTAGAGGCCGGTCTTCTCCACCGCATCGCCCAGCACGGGGATGCCGAAGAGGCTGCCGCTGCCGAGCAGTTCACGGAAGAAGGCCACCGCCACCAGGATCCATGCGTAGCCCATGGCGTTGCCGAAGGCGTCCAGCGCGCTGGGGCCGGGCTTGTTGCCCATGGCGAAGGCCTCGAAGCGGCCCATGATGATGCAGTTGGTGATGATGAGACCCACGTAGACGCCCACCTGCTTGGCCACGTCGTACACATAGGCCTTCAGCACGTTGTCCACGATGATCACCAGGCCGGCCACCACCACCAGCTGCACGATGATGCGGATGCGCGAGGGGATCATGTTCCGCAACAGACTGATGACCACGTTGCCGGCCAGCATCACGAAGAGCACGCTGGCGCTCATCACCAGGGCGTTCTCCAACTTCACGGTGATGGCCAGCGCGCTGCAGATGCCCAGCACCTGCACCGTGATGGGGTTGTTGTCGTCCAGCGGATCGGTGATCAGCTTGCGGTTCTTCTTGCTGAAGAGGCTCTCCTTGGGAGCCGCCGGTGCGGTGGTGGTGCTCATGGCTGTTCCTCCGTTGCGGTTTCCTCCTGTGCTTCGGTGGCATCACCGGCGCTGGCGCTGATGGCCTGTGCCATGCCGCCGCCAAGGCTGCTCAGGTAGTTGTAATAGATGGCCAGGGTGCGCCTCAGCATTTCGTCCACACCGTCGCTGGTGATGGTGCCGCCGCTGATGCCGTCCACGCCGTGGGGGCTGGTGGTCTGGCTGCCGCCCTTGTATACCTTGATGCTGGTGAATTCGCCGCGCTCATCGGCGATGGTCTTGCCGGGGAACTGGTCGGTGAAGAACTTGGTATTGATCTCCGCGCCCAGGCCGGGGGTCTCGCCCTTGTGGTCGAAGGTGCTGCCCACCACGGTGCGCCCATCGTCCGACACGGCCACATAACCCCAGATGGGACCCCACAGGCCGGTGCCCACCACGGGCAGGATGTAGAGCGGGCGTCCATCCTTTTCGGCCACGTAGAGCGGGTACTTCATGTCGTCGGCACCGATCACGCGTGCCCGCTCATCGCGGTACTGCTTCTGCACGTCCAGCGCGAAGCCAGGCCCGTTCACCGGATCGGTGTCCACGCCTTCCACCAGGCGGCCCCGCGCGTCCACCAGGGGCACGCTGGTCACGGTCTTCTGGTAGATGGCCGGCGCCTCATCGCGCGCCACATGCACGTTCATGGCGGCCAGGATGTTCTGCATCTTCTCACGCCGCACGTTCTCGTCCTGCGCGGGCTTCAGGCTGCTGTAGATCAGCGCCAGCAGGGCGCCCACCACCACCACCATCACAATGGCGAAGGTGAAGGTGAAGGAGTTGCTGTTCTTGTCGATGGCCATGGCTGGTGGGGCTTAGGCGGTGCGCAGTTCGGCGCGCTTCAGGCGGCGCTTGATGTTGGCCCGCACCACATAGTGGTCGATCAGCGGCGCCATCACGTTCATGAAGAGGATGGCGAGCATCATGCCTTCGGGGTAGGCGGGGTTCACCACGCGGATGAGGATGGCGAGCAGGCCGATGAAGAAGCCGTAGATCCACTTGCCGGTGGCGGTCTGCGTGGCGGTGACCGGGTCGGTGGCCATGAACACCAGGCCGAACATGAAGCTGCCGAGCATGAGCTGGTGCAGCACGGGGATCTGCATGTAGGAATTGCCCATTGAGGGACCCACCAGGTTGAAGATGCCCGCCATGGCAGCGCCGCCCAGGAAGACCCCGAGCATGATGCGGCCGCTGCCGATGCCGGTGAGCAGCAGGATGGCCGCCCCGATCAGGCAGGCGAAGGCGCTCGTCTCACCGATGCTGCCCGCCTCGAAGCCCCAGAAGCTGTCCATGATGCTGACCACGCCGGACATGTTGCCCGCAGCTGCGTGGCCCATGCTGGTGGCGCCGCTGAAGCCGTCCACCACGGGAAGGTCGCCGGTCATGCCCGCCACCCACACCTTGTCACCGCTCATCCACGTGGGGTAGGCGAAGAAGAGGAAGGCGCGGGCGGTGAGCGCCACGTTGAGGATGTTCATGCCCGTGCCGCCGAAGACCTCCTTGCCGATGATCACCGCGAAGGCGCTGCCCACGGCCACCATCCACAGGGGCACGTCCACCGGCATCACCAGGGGAATGAGCATGCCGCTAACCAAATAACCTTCGTGGATGGGGTGGCCCTTGATGGAGCAGAAGGTGAACTCGATGCCCAGACCCACCGCGTAGCTCACCACCACGATCGGCAGCACCTTGATGGCCCCGTAGAGGAATTTGTCCCAGAAACCCTCGTTCAGCGCCGTGAACTCGCCCAGGGCGGTGAAGTGCCAGTGGCCCACGTTCCACATGCCGAAGAGCAGGCAGGGCAGCATGGCGGTGATCACGATGCTCATGGTCCGTTTCAGGTCGATGCCGTCGCGGATGTGGGCGCCCTTGCCGGTGGCGTGGCCCGGGGTGAAGAGGAAGGTCTCGATGCCGTCGAAGACCCAATGGAACTTCTCCAGCTTGCCACCCTTGGCGAAGGTGGGCTTTACGCTGTCTACCAGACTTCGAATGGCCTTCACGGTGGTGGCGGCTTAAGTGGTTTCCTTCTTCAGCACATCGAGGCCCTCGCGCACGATGCTCTGGGAGTTGATCTTGCTGGTGCAGACGAATTCGCACAGGGCGAAATCCTCCGGGGCCACTTCATAGAGGCCCAGCTGCTCCATTTGTTCGATGTCGTTCACCAGGATGGCCTTCAGCAGGTGCACGGGGTAGATGTCGAAGGGGAATACCGCCTCGTACTGGCCGCTCATGACAAAGCCGCGCTCCTCGCCGTTCTGGCTGCTGTCCATCTTGAACTTCTTGCCGGGCATGAGCCAGGCGGGGAAGCTGCGGTTGGCGCTGAACTTGTCGAAGCCGGGACTGGCCCAGCCGTCGGTGATGAAGAACTTGGGATCGTCGCCCTCGGGGATAAGCGTCACCTGGCCGTGGTACCAGCCGAGGAAGCCGTCCTGCGCCACGCGGTCGCCGGTGAGCACGTTGCCGCTGATGATGCGAACCTTGCCTTCCACCGGGCCGGTGATGTCCCGCACGGGGGCGCCGGTGATGGTGCGCACATAGCGCAGGGTCTTCGCCTCGCTGCCGGTGACGGCCACCAGGCGCGCGGGG
Source organism: Flavobacteriales bacterium (assembly GCA_026129465.1). Taxonomy (NCBI): domain Bacteria; kingdom Pseudomonadati; phylum Bacteroidota; class Flavobacteriia; order Flavobacteriales; species Flavobacteriales bacterium. The sequence continues at coordinate 3,854,289 of JAHCIA010000001.1, read as the reverse complement.
TCCACCTTGCCGGTGCGGAAAAGGCGGCCGATGGCGAGCACCTCCTGCACGCCGGTGACCCAGCAAACCTCACCCTTGTTGATGGGGTCGATGTGGTGGATCTGCACACCCGGGTTGCCCGCAGGGTGCGGACCGATGATGGTGTGGCGCGTCACGTTCTTCGCATTGAGGAATTCGCGGGCCGTGGTGCGGTCGCCCACGGAGAGGTGCACCTTGCCCTTGGTGAGGCGCGCCAGGGCGTCCAGTCCGGTCTGCAGGTCCTCGCCCTGGTTACGCACCACGAAGTCGAGGTCCGGCGCCAGGGGGTGGGTGTCGATGGCGCTGATGAAGATGCCCTTGGGGTCCTGGGTGGGATCGGCCACCACATCGAAGGGCCGCTGGCGCAGCGCTGGCCAAAGGCCGCTGGCGAGGAGTTTCTGGATGATGGTCTCCCGGTTCATGCTGCCGGGATCGCCCTTGCCGAAGTCCATGAAACGCTGCTCGCGATCGGCCAGCACACGCACCTCCAGCACGCGGCGCTTCTCGCCCCGCACCACATCGGCCACCTCGCCACTCACCGGGCTGGTGTAGAGCACCCGCTCGTTGTATTTGTCGCAGAAGAGCGGGGTGCCCACCTCCACGGTGTCACCGGGTTTCACCAGGACCTTGGGCACCAGGCCATGGAAGTCGGTCGGCTTGATCGCGGCGACCTTCGCGGGATCCGCCTGGACAAGGACCTTCTCCGCTTCGCCTACCAGGCGGATGTCGAGTCCTTTCCGGATCCTGATCGTCTTGGACATGTGCTGATGAGGGGGGCCTTTCGTTCGGGCGCGGCAAAAGTATCTCCCGGAGGCAAAACTCGGAGGACCCATTTCTGGTTCGCCCGGGGCGAGACCCGAAATCCCATGGTGCGGCACGAAGACTCCAAAGCGAACCAACTGGCTGGGCGGTCCACGACGGTCCTCCGGAGTGCCGGGTGGCACACACCTAACTTAGCCACGTGCCCAAGCCCACTCCTCCCCTGCCCCTGCTCGCCATTGTGCCCATGCTGCTGCCCACGGCCTGCGACAGCGCCATCCCTTTGGCCACCCCTTCGCGCGGCGATTACTGGGCGCCGAACGCCTTGGTTTACGAGGACCGCACCTACAGCCCCACGGTGCGTACCGTGCAACTCTTCAAGGAAGGCTTCGAACTGGCCCCACCGCTGATCGAACTCAACGGTCAGGACGCCCTCATCCTGCGTTTCGACGACCTGGACCCCGACCCGCAGGTGCTCTCCTACGCGGTGGTGCATTGCGATGCGCAATGGCGCCCCACCGACCTCATGCCCAACCAGTACCTGGAGGGCTCACCGCAGGACTTCCTGCAACCGGCGCGGCAGAGCTTCAACACGCTGCAGCCCTTCCTGCAATACGACCTGCGCTTCCCCAACAACATGATGCGGCCCATGCGCAGCGGCAACTATCTGCTGAAGGTCTTCCGCGATGGTGATGAGGACGACCTGGTGCTCACCCGCCGCTTCATGGTGTACGAACAGCAGGTGGAGATCGACGCGCGCGTGATGGCCAGCCGCCAGGTGGACCTGCGCGATCAGGCCCAGATGGTGGACCTCACCGTGCGCCACCCCCGCCTGAATGTGCAGGACCCCTTCGGCGAGATCCACGTGGCCATGCTGCAGAACATGCGCTGGGACGATCTGCGCACAGGCTTCAAACCCCGCTTCATGCGTGGGCACGAACTCATCTACGACCACCCGGACCAGGGCCTCTTCCTGGGCGGCAACGAGTTCCGCAACTTCGACTTGAAGGACCTGCGCTTCGCCACCCAGCGCGTGGCACGCATCGAACCCGGCGTGGGCGCGGGCGTGTATCAGGCACACCTCACCGCCGAGCCCAAGCGCAACATCCGCGTCTACTTCGACCAGCCCGACCTCAACGGCCGCTACTTCGTGCGCAACGATTTCTTCGACGGCGATCCCCTGGGCGCCGATTATGTGATGGTGCATTTCACCCTGCCCATGCCGTCACCGCTCGGCCAGGAGGTCTTCGTCTACGGCGCCTTCAGCGATTGGCGCTGCACACCTTGGAACCGCATGACGTGGGACCGCGAGCGCAGCGCCTACACCGCGGCGCTGCTGCTGAAACAGGGCTTCTACGATTTCGCCTATGTGACCCTGCCCCAGGGCTCCACCACGGCGGATATCGGCGCCATCGAGGGCCACCACTTCCAAACGGAGAACGACTACCTGGTGATGGTCTACTTCACTGACCGCATGCAACGGCTGGACAGGCTGGTGGGCGTGCGCTTCGTGAACAGCAGGAGGGGGTAAACAAGTTGGAGGTCGGACATCGGAACGCGTCTCGGCGGGCTCCCAGCTTGCTGGTCGCCATACTGAGGGCGCTTGGAACTATCGGGGTCGATCGGAGCTTGGCGACATGGCCGCCTTGTTGGTGAACAACCTTTGCCCCTGCCGGCCCGTCAGGTTGCTGTCCAGCCTTCACCTCTCGCCATGTCCCACCTGCTCCAATGCCTGCCCTGCTGTGCCCTCGCCTGCCTGAGCCTGCCGCTGTTCGCACAAGTGTATGTGCCGGGAGATGGGGTGATGGATGTGGAGGGCAACCTATACCCCACTCTGATCTATGCCAACGGCCAGGAATGGATGGCGGAGAACCTGCATACCACGCGCTATACGGATGGCAGCGAGATGCTGCTGATCGAAGGCGACGCCGCCTGGGCCGCGCAGGACGTACCCATGCCCCAATACACACCGGCCTATTGCTGGTACGATGACGACATCGCCAACAAGGAGCTCTACGGCGCGCTGTACAGTTGGTACGCCATCGACTCCACCAGCAACGGCGGCCGCAGCGCGTGCCCCACCGGTTGGCGTGTACCCTCGCATGCCGACTGGACGCAACTGGTGGAACTGTTGGTGGCGAACGGACTGACCTATGATGGCAGCACCAGCATCATCGGCCCGTTGAACAAGTTGGGCAAGAGCATGGCGGACACCGCCTTGTGGCTGGAGGATACGGCGATCGTGGGCGTTCCGGGCAACGAACCGGAATACAACAACGCGGCGGGCTTCACCGGGCGGCCCGGCGGCGTGCGCGGCTACCTCGATGGCCACTTCACCGGGCAGGCCATGTACGGCATGTGGTGGGACAGCGATCCGATGCCGCCCGCCGGTTCGTTGCAGGTGACCCGCTACCGGCTGCTGCTTTACGGTGGCCAGGCCGACGCGCGCCACCTGGGACACTACTATGGCAACAAGATGAGCGGCAAATCGGTGCGCTGCCTGCGCGACAATGGTACCACAGGTATGGACACGCGGCCAATGCAGGGCCATGTGCTGGCCTTCCCCAACCCCTTCTCACAACTGCTCACCGTGGAAGCCGGCCCCGCCGACGTGGGGTCGCCGTTCAAAGTGCTCAACGCCACAGGCCAGGTGTTGCACAGCGGCACGGTGCCTGCCGAACGCTTCACGCTGGATCTGCATGACCTCCCCGCGGGGCTCTACCGGCTGGTGGGCCCTGGCGCATGGCGTGTGGCGCTGGTGAAGGAACATTGACCGAGCGGTCACCGGTGCGGACCGGACATTTTCGGCCATCGCGGCCCATGACCACGCTGATGATCCTGGGCCGATGGCCATGGCTTAACTTCATGCTATCAACACCATGCTGCCATGCCAGGTCCCAGCCGCTCCCTATTACTGCTCCTGGTGCTGCCTCTTTCCGCTGTGCTGCAAGGCCAGCAGTTGCAATGGGCGGCATCCATGGGCGGTGGCGAATGGCAGACCCAGGAGGCGCATGGCGTGGCCATCGCACCGGATGGCACGGTGATCACCGTGGGCCAATTCGTGGGCGGTATCGATCTGGACAGCGGTGCCAGCCATGACCTGCACGCAGGCGGCAACTTCACCCGGGCATTCATCCAGAAGCTGGATGCCGATGGCAACTACCTCTGGGGACACAGTCTGGGTGGCGCAGGACCCTGCCAGGCCCTTGGCGTGGCGGTGGATGATCAGGGCCACATTGTGATCACTGGCGGCATCTCGGGGGCGGCGGACCTGGATCCCGGTCCGGGCGAACACCTGGTGGCCACGGTGAACAGCAGCATGGATGCCTTTGTGCTGAAGCTGGATGCCGATGGTGAATTCCTGTGGGGGCAGCTGATCGGTGGCGCGAACACCGACATGGGGCATGCCGTGGCCATCGGACATGATGGAAGCATTACCGCAGCAGGTGTGTTGGGCGGACCGGGCGATATGGATCCGGGTACGGGCGTGCATATGGCTGGAGGCCATGGCCTGAAGGACGCCTTCGTGCTGCGCCTCGATGAAGAGGGAAACTTCGTGTGGGGCTGCGCGGTGGGAGGCCCTGGGCATGACATGGCGCATGGCGTGGCCGTGGTTGCTGATGGCGCGGTGTTCGTGGCCGGTGAATTCCGCCAAACGGTGGACTTCGACCCTGGCCCCGGTGAGGCCTTGCGCAGCAGCCAGGGCGCGGACGACCTCTTTCTGATGAAGCTTGATGCTGACGGCCAGCTGCAATGGGTGCATGGCATCGGCGGCACGGGCAGCGAACGGGCGCGCGCCGTGGCCGTGGGACCCGACGGTGGACCGGTGATCGCCGGGCGCATGACCAGCGATAGCGACTTCGCCCCCGGCGCGGAACCCCAGGTCGTGGCGTCGAGCATCTTCGAAGACATGTTCCTCGCCAAATACGAACCTGCCGGTGAACTGGCTTGGGCCTTCAGCCTTTCATCCTACTTGAACGAGGGCCTCGCCCTGGCGGTGGATGACCAGGACCGCGTTTACCTCTCCGGGGTTTTCGGCGTATTCTTCAACAACCACCTGGATCTGGATCCGGCGCCTGAGACCGCGTTCATTGACGTGGTGGGCGGCTTGGATGGTCTGCTGGTGAGCTACGGGCCGGATGGCAGTTACCGTTGGGGTTTTCCCTTGGGTAGCGCCGAGATCGATCAGGCACACGCCGTGGCGGTGGACGATCAGGGGCAGGTGGTGGTGGCCGGGCAGTTCCGCCTGACCATGGATGTGGACCCTGGCCCCGGCAGTCTGCTCTTACAGGCCACCCATGGCCACGATGCCTTTGTGGCGTGCTACACGCAGGATATCACGACCTATCTCCACGAAACGGGACCCGCGCCGCTGGCCACCCTCTTCCCCAACCCTGCAACGGAACATTGCCAGGTGCTCTTCAGTGGCCCAGGACCCCACCGATGGTCGCTCTGCGATGCCGCTGGCCGCTTGGTGCATGGGCCTGTTCGACAAGACCAGCCAAGCGCCCTGATCCCGGTGCAACAACTGGCACCCGGCCTGTACCACCTGTTGGTAGGCGATGCCCAAGGCAGGTGGCAACCACTGCCGCTGGTGGTGAGGCGCTGAGTGTGGTTTGGCGATGGCACTGGCGCGCCAACTCAACTCACCCGCCGGAACACCAGATCGAACAAGGTGCGCAGCACGCGGATCTCCTGCAATACGCCGGCGTGGTAAACATATTCGTTCACCTTGCCGCCGGGCAGCGTAAGCCGGTAGAGGCCCTCGCCCAGGTGCAGTAACGGGCAATCGGCGAGCACGCTTTCCACATACACGCTCATCTGGCCCACGGGCTCCTCGTAATACATGCGGGCGGTGCTCCAGGGGTTGGCACAGATCGCTTCGGGCTTGCGGCCCGGGTGCAGGTAGGCGGTGCGCTCCAGGCCGCGCAGGTCCAGGTGGCTGCTGTCCTTCAGTGCGCGGTCCACGCGCAAGCTGCTGTGGCAGCGCACCAGTTGCCCTTGCAGATATTCGGTGGCCACGCTGGTGCGTACGATGCGCTTCCACACGGCCATCACCTCGGAATACGAAGTCATGGCGTACAGGACCCGCTCGCCCTGCACGCGGCGATCCACCCGCACCTGGCCCACCAGGTCCTGGCCCTTCCAAATAGCGAAGCCACCCGGCTGGGCCAGAGCAGTGGAAGCGGAAAGCAACAGGAGGATGATCGGCGCGAAGACGGCCGGAGCGGAGCGCATGCGGCAGCAAGGTAATCCACCGCGCGCCGGTGCCGATGGGACCTTAGGAAGCTTTGCGCCACTGGCGCGGCAACTGGTCCTCGCCTTCCACCAGTTCCAGCAGGTAGCTGCCGCGGCCGGCCAGGGAAAGGCCGAACATGCCTCCTTCCAGCCAGCTGAACATGAGCGTGTCGGTGCTGAGGAGCACGCAGCGGCCCCGCACCATGCCCAGCGCGAATTCCGGGCGGTCCGCCAGGCCGGGATCCGGCGCGGCGATGGAGAGTTCGGCGAAAAGTTGCGCCCCGTCCAGGTGCGGGCTGAGCCAGTTGGTCACCACCGGTGCCAGGGCCTCCCCCCCATCGGGACCCGCGTGCATGCTGTCCACATCGGCGCGCAGGGCCAGCAACCATTCAAAGAGTTCGTGGAGGCCTTGTTCGTTGAGCGGTTTGGCGCTCCATACGCGCAGGCGCAGAGCCGGACCCTCCTCCCCGTGGATCAGATAGGCGTGTTCGGTCAGGCCATCCACCATGGCCTCCACCAAGCCCTCCACCGTTTCGTGGAAGTAGCGCGCCGCATGTTGCGATTGGCGCATGCCCGGCTTGAAGGATATTCTCAGGCCCATCTGACCAGGAGGCCGTTTCGTCGGCTGGCCCGCAGCATTCAACGGAAGTCCGTGCCAAAAGGTGACGGTGCCCCCGGGGGGCGGTCCCACCGAGGCGGGGAACGGTGTGGGGGCGGCTCCACCCGACCCCTGGATGCGTGCCCCGAAAAGTTGCATCCCACTGGGGAATAATGAACTTTACATCGACTGGACGATCCCGTCCTGGTCCAACCACCCCAACCCTTTCCTGCCATGACACGATCCACTGCTTTCCCCACCCTGCTTGCCGCTGCGGCCCTGGCCCTGTGCGGCACCGCGTGCAACACGGCCCCGGCCCCCGCCGAGTCCGCACCACCGCCGCCCGATGTGGGCGCCATCACCGCCGCCATCACGGACATGGAGGAGGTCTACGCCAAGGCCGCCGCCAACAAGGACGTGGAGACCATCATGGCCTATTACGCGGAGGATATCGTGAGCTACCGCACGGGCAAGGAAGCCCTCCAGGGCAAGGCCGCATTGCGCGCGGAAATGGCGGAGCGCATGGAACAGGACAGCCTGAACGTCGTGCCCGTGTTCAAGGTGCAGGACATCTTCGTGGGCCTGGACCACGTGACCGAGATCGGCTCGTGGACCGATTCCGATGCCCAAGGCAACGTATTGGACCATGGCACCTACATGGCCGTGTTCCGCAAGACCGCCAACGGCTGGGAGTGCATCCGGGAAATGAGCGTGAGCGCCAAAGCCAAGGAGGCTGCCGCCACCGCCAGCTGAACCGCTTCTCTTCAGTTCTGGAAGAAATGGAATGCGCCCCGAGGGGCGCATTCCTGTTTTTCTACCAGCCTGACGGCGCAGTGTGGGCCGGCCTGAAGAACCGTGCATGGATGTGGATGAACGTGCATGAACGGATATGATGCGGGGCGACTTGGGCTTCAACGCTGGCCTGATGCGAAGAACCGTGCATGGACATGGATGAACGTGCATGAACGGAAATGATGCGGGGCGTGCTGGACGGCGTCAGCACCATCGACCATCTGGGCGGTGAAGCTGAAGGCAGTGCCGCTGGCCAGCGCGGCCACGGGCTTGCATTTCACCCCCCCCACGGATAGATTCACCATGAAAATCCTCTGCCATGAAATGGATGAAACGGATCCTCCTGCTGCTGGCACTTCTGGTGGCGGGCTTCTGGCTCTTTGTGGAACTGACCTGGAACAAGCACTACGATGCGCCCTACCCGGACATACAGGCCAGCACTGACCCGGATGTGATCGCCCGGGGCCGATACCTGGCCTATGGGCCGGCGCACTGCGCGGCCTGCCACATGCCCATGGACCGGCTGATGGCCGTGGAGGAAGGCGCCATGGACCCGCTGAGCGGCGGCTGGGAACTCACCATTCCACCTGGCACCTTCCGCGCGCCCAACATCACACCACACGCCACGGGCATCGCCGATCGTACGGACGGCGAACTGGCCCGCGCCCTGCGCTACTCCGTGGGCCACGATGGGCGCGGCCTGCTGCCCTTCATGCCCTTCCAGGGCCTCAGCGATGAGGACCTCACCGCGGTGATATCCTTCCTGCGCAGCCAGCCACCGGTGGACCACGCCTTGCCAGCGCATGAGTACACCTTCCTGGGCAAGATGGTGAAGGCCCTGGGCCTCATCCCCCCCGACCAGCCCAAGGAGCCGCCGCCCGCGCGGGTGCAGCGCGACAGCACAGCTGCCTACGGCCGCTACCTGGCCAACTTCGTGGCCGATTGCGTGGGCTGCCACACCGATCGCGACATGAACACCGGCGCCTACATCGGCACCCCCTTCGCCGGGGGGTTCTACATGGAACCCGATACCTTCAGCCAGGGCTGGTCCTTCGTCACCCCCAACCTCACGCCCGACCCCGAGACCGGCCACATCGCCGCCTGGGACGAGGCCACCTTCATCAAACGCTTCAAGACCGGCCGCCTCCAGCCTGGCTCGCACATGCCTTGGGGCTTCGTAAGCCGCATGGACACCCTGGAGCTCAAAGCCATCTACCGCTACCTGCGCAGCCTGCCCCCCACCAACAAGCACATCGCCCAGATCGTCTTCAAGCCCGGGGAGAAACCGGCGCGTTGAGGTGGGGCGGTGCATCATGGTAATGCACCCTCACCCCCTTCTCCCAACATTATCTCCGCAGGCCCCCCAGCGCAGGAGGAGACCTTGCGCAGGTATGGGCGGGAGCTATCCCATTGATAGTGCTGGCCCACCTGTCGCCATTGACGCGGCTCGATCACAAATTCTGGATCTTGGACATGGGGCCACCTAAGTCGGGTAGTGCATTCCTGTCCGCATCCTTGAGTATGTTCAATCCCAACGCCAGTCCGAACCAAGGTGTTCCCTGATACTCATAGTGCTTGGAAAGCCGGCCAAAAGCGGTGTCCATCCCCGCGAATCCACAGAGCTGCACACGGTCGAAATCCAAGACCAAACCCAAGCCGTTGATCATGGATGAAACACTCTCCACGCCATCCCCATCGATCGAGGTGTTGTTGTAGGAGGTCATTCGGGTGCTCTGGTAACCTGTGGTCAGTGCGAAGGACAAGTGGTAGTCCCTGGTACCATGAAGCCGTCGGCGGAAGCTGATGCTGGAACCCAGGTTCACATCCGTGTCCAACATGGTGGGTAAGCGCCCACGTTCGGGTCGGATCTTGCCCGCAAGACTCACCACGCCCACATTGATATCCCAACTTCTCGTGTTGTAGACCGGAGCGACCGGGGCGTTCTTTTTCCCCTCCTCCGTGTCAAAATCATCCGCGCTTCTGATCAAATCACTCAACACCCAAAATGCCATCCCATAGTCACAAGCCGTGATCCGATCGGATGGATGGTCCTTGCAATTTCCACAGTACTTAACAAGATCCAACCCGCTACGTTGGGAGCAGGATCTCCCTGGGATCTGGATCTTGATGTAGGTGCCCTTCTTGTCCGCAGGTACCGACACGATATGCTTGTCGTTGACTTTGTTGAACAACAGCCAACCGTCCAATACCCTCGGTTTGTTGAAATCCGGTTTGCCTTGGGCATCCGCATAGACGGTCAAGTTGGTGGTCTTGTCCTTCAGGATGTAACTCACCTTCTGGGTTGTTCCTTGCGCCCAAGAGCCAAGTGTTTGCACGAATGCGAGCAATAGTAAGATCGTGCTTCTCATGATGTGGAAGGGTTTCCACAAAGAACCCCGGGGGCGACATGCTTCACAATACCCGGGTCCGGGTATTTCTTGGGCCATTCCCCCCCTACCACCTGACCACTCTTCCCGCGCCGCGCCACTCCCCCTTCACCAGCTCCACGGTGTAGATGCCGGGCGCCAGCTGCTCCAGATCCTGCCGGAAAAAGAGCTCATCGGGCGCGCGGTGCAATGTGGTCTCGAGCACCACGCGGCCGGTGCCGTCGCGCACCACGCCATGCACGCGCGGGCCCACGTGGTCGGGCACGGCGAAGTGCACCATGCCCAGCGTGGGGTTGGGAAAGAGGCCCAGGGGCGCCATGCCAAGGGAGGCTTCGGGCACTTGTGTCACCAATGTGCTGTCCAGCACGATGTGCTCATCGCCGGGCTTGCTGTTGGCCCAGATGAAGTAGCAGAGGAACATCTCATCCGCCGTGGTGGGGCCGTGGTACACATGCTGCGGCGGCATGTTGGGGTTGTAAGGATTGAAGATGGTGTTGTCATACACGCCCTCACTCATGAGCACGGTGCCGGCGGGCAGCACCTGCACCTGCTGGAAGGTGTAGTAGAGCTGCCAGTGGAACATCCACTGCGGTATGTTCACCAGCGGTATGGTGTCGCCGCCGGGCACCACCGCCCACACCTTGTACGACTTGCCCAGCTGGTGCATGTGCGGGCAGATGGAGAGGTAGGACCGGTCGTTGGGCAGGGTGAAGACCTGATGGAAGGTGCGGATGGTGTTGGCGGGGATCATCAGCGGCCCATCGATGAGCACGGGTGGCGAGTCGTAGAGGGTCCAGCCCACGCGCACGCGCCTCACCGGCCCCGGCGCGGTGACGAAGCGCAGGTTCATGCGGGTGCTGTCCGTTTGCCCCTGCGCGCCGGGCCCGTAGTGGATCTCCAGCACCAGGTCCGCGCCGGGCGGTATGGGTATGCCCCAGTCAGGCGGGTATTTCAGCGGATTGCCGCCGGGCTGCCACGCGTTCATGTAGTAGCTGTAGTAGGGCGAACCGGTGCTGCTGTTGAAACCCGGCAGCGGGTCCTGCGCGTCCAGCGCCGCGCTGATGCCCGTGGCGTCGTAGGAAATGTCCGCGTGGTGTACCACGGCCTTGAGGCCGGGGATCACTTCAAGTCCGTTGACGAAAACCGTGTCCGGAAAGTTGGTGGGCAGCACGAACCAGCGGTACTCATCGGTATTGAACTGCAGGGTGTAGGGCTCGATGGCCACCACGTGGTGGATGGTGTCCAGCAATGAGCCGGCCGGGCCGAACACCGGTGGTGCGGGTTCCAGGTCCAGGTCGCCGAGCGGTACCCCGAAATTCACCCAGTCCACGATGGCGTCGATCTCGTCCTGCGTCAGCGCGTTCTGGTAAGCGTAGCTGCGATACGCGGGGTCGGCAGGCCAGGGGGGCATGTGCCGCGTTTGCACCGCATAGGCCACCGCGTTGCCCTGGGCCACCACATCACTGTAGCTCATCAGGCTGAAGGGCCCGATTCCGCCATCGTGGTGGCAATGCGCGCACTTGGTGTAGATGATGGAGGCCACATCAGGACTCCACACGGGTTCCTGCCCGGCGGCGGAATGGAAGCAGGCGATGGCGAGCAATAGGGGAAGCGTGGTCCGGAGGAGCATAGACCGAAGCTACGGAGCGCGCCCCACTATGCCACACCAAGGTGAAACAGCCGCATGCCGGTACAAGGAAACCGGGAATGGAATTGGATGAACGGTATTGGACGGATGTGGCTGCGACGGCATGTCGCCATACTTCCCATCAACGCTTCCACATCACCCCCACCCCAGCCATTGGTGCGCCTCTTCCTCCTCCAGGAACACCTCGGCGGGGAAGGGTGGCGGCCACGCGGCCAGGTACATGCGGGTGAAGGTGGCGTTGCGTTCGTTGCGCGCCACCCAGGCCACGGCCAGCGTGTTGGGCTGGGGCAATTGCGCGTAGTGGTCGGTGGTGATCATGGGGATGTCGAACTCCACATGATCGGGCAGCAGCATGATGGCGCGGTGCGGCCCGGCGGCACCGAGCTCCTGGCGTACACGCATCATCTCCTCGATGCCGGGCACGGTGAATGGCACGCCGGGCTTGAAACGCACCTCCACGCGGTCCGGCGCGGTGTAGCGGACGGTGGCCAGGGGTGTGTCGCGGAAAGGCGGGGCGGCGGACATGCGTGCAAGGATAAGGGGACTTGCCGACCAGTGCCGTTGCCGCAGGGCTGGTGATGATTTCTGCCGGTGGACCGCGGATCGCCCATGCGGCAGGCCGCCGACCCGTGTTTCCTTTGCGCCACAAGGATCAACATGAGCGACCGGGAGGAATTCATCCGCACCATGGAGGCTGGCTACGCCACGCCGGGTGCGCACATCGTACTGGGCGGCGCGCTGCTGAACGGCGAGGTACCGCCAGGCTGCCAGGTAAAACTGCCCTTGCGCACACTGAACCGGCATGGGCTGATCTGCGGCGCCACCGGCAGCGGCAAGACCAAAACGCTGCAACTGCTGGCCGAACAACTTTCCCTACAGGGCGTGCCCAGCCTGCTGATGGATGTGAAGGGCGACCTGAGCGGTATCGCCGCGCCTGGCACGGTGAACGCCAAGATCACCGAGCGGCATGAACGGCTGGGCCTGCCCTACGCCCCACAAGGCACGCCGGTGGAGTTGCTGAGCCTGAGCGATGAACCAGGCGCCCGTCTGCGCGCCACCATCAGCGAATTCGGGCCGGTGCTGCTGGGCCGCGTGCTGGAATTGAACGACACCCAGCAGAGCGTCCTGGCCCTCGTGTTCAAGTATTGCGACGACAACCAGCTGCCGCTGCTCGACCTGAAGGACCTGCGCCGCGTGCTGCGGTACACCACCAACGAGGGCAAGGAAAAGATCAAGGCCACCTACGGGCAGGTAAGCCCGGCCACGGTGAACATCATCCTGCGCAAACTCATCGAGATCGAGCAACAGGGGGCCGAGCGTTTCTTCGGCGAGCCCTCGTTCGATGTGCAGGACCTGCTGGCCCAGCGGGACGGCCAGGGCGTAGTGCATATCGTGCGCCTCACCGACATCCAGGATAGACCAAGGCTCTTCAGCACCTTCATGCTCTGCCTGCTGGCGGAGGTCTACTCCACCTTCCCCGAAGTGGGAGATGCCGAGAAGCCCAAACTGGTGCTCTTCATCGATGAGGCGCACCTGATCTTCAACACGGCCTCCAAGGCTCTGCTGGACCAACTGGAGATGATCGTGAAGCTGATCCGCTCAAAGGGCGTGGGCATCATCTTCTGCACGCAGGACCCCTCCGACGTGCCCGAGCGTGTGCTTGGCCAGTTGGGCCTGAAGGTCCAGCACGCCCTGCGGGCCTTCACCGCCAAGGACCACGACACCATCCGCAAGACCGCGCGCAATTACCCGCTCACCACTTTCTACGATACCGAGAAACTGATCACCGCATTGGGCATCGGCGAAGCGCTGGTGACGGGCCTCAGCGAGAAGGGCATGCCCACACCCCTGGCGCACACCCTGCTGCGGGCGCCGCTGGGCCGCATGGATGTGCTCTCGCCCCTGGAGATCGACGGGCTGGTGGCGCGCAGCGTGCTCGCGGGCCGTTACAACAAAACGGTGGATAGCGACAGCGCGCATGAGATGCTGGAGCGCCGCATGCGCGAGGCGACCGAACATGCACCCCCACCGACCACGAAACCCGCACCGCGCACCACCACACGCCGTGTGAACGACCCCACCGAAGTGTTGAAGCGGCAGGCCACAAACACCGTGGTGCGCGAACTTGCCCGCACGCTGCTGGGGGTGCTCGGACTGCGCTCCACCTCCCGGCGACGGCGCTGAGCCCTTAAGGCAAGCCCGGCCGTGGCGGCTGCCGCGGATCCACCACTTTCTCGATCTCCATGAAACGGTCCCGCCACCGCTGGGCCTGGTCGAAAAGATCCTGCCGGTGGCAATCGCGCAAGCGCGCGGCGCAATCGGCCAGGCAGCTTTCATGCACTTCCAGTGCGCGCGCTTTCCGCGCCTGCGAGGGTGCGATGCATCGCTGGAAGTCCGCTTCCACATCCTCGATGCATTGGCTGCGCGCCGCAGGATCGTTGACGAAACGCACCTGGCACTCGGTGATGCGCTGGTGACGTGGCAGGACACAAAGACCGGAATCGAGCCTTGCGCTCATGAGGGCCTGGTCGCGCACCTGATCGCACGCGCCGCGGCATTGCGTCTCGGCGCGGGCGCAGGCGTCGAATCGCAAACCATCCAAGGACACGCGCAGGCGGTAGTTCTGGTACACCAGGAAGAGCGTGGCCAGCATCAGCAGGGCCAGCACGATGGTGGGGAGCTTGGACTTGTCCATGGTGAAAGAGGTTTGTCGCATCGGGCCCCTTGGCCGTGCACAAAGCTTTTGGTCGCACAGCGGCGGCCACAATACCCTGACCAGGGTATTTTCAGGGGTACAACATGCAGCTTGGAAAGAAAACCGTGCGCTACCCGCCGAGCTTCCAGCTTTCCAGTGCGGTGTGCACCGTGCCCTCCGGTCCGGGATCGGAGCGGAACAGCGTGAGTTCCGCCAGTGCGAGTTCCGGCACGGTGATGCGCGTTTCCACGAAAGCATTCGGTGATCCCTTGCTGCGCGCGATGGTCACATGCGGCGTGTAAACCGGCCAGGGCACCGGTGTGGTACCGGTGCTGCGCGCCAGGGCATGGTGCAGTTGGGTGAGGCCGGCATGCGGCGGAAAGCGCAGCCACATCATGGTGGGGCGCTCCTGGCCCATGGTGCACAGCACGCCGTTGTGCAAGTTGAGGAGTGCTGTGCTCGCGGCGATGCGTATCGCTGCGTCGCGGATGACTTCCAGGTCCGCCGCAGACCGTTGGCCGACGAAGAGCGCGGTGACATGCCATTGCCGCTCGGGTGCCGCACGCCACGCGCGATCGCGCAGGTGTGGGGCCGCCGCCTCACGGATCGTGGCGCAGATCTCACGGGGCACCAAGGTGCCAAGGAAAAGACGCAGGTTCTCTTCGGGCGACATGTCGAAAGATCACGCAAGTTCGCTCGCATCCCGTGAAGCGGCGCCAGTTCACCAGGGCGTAAGCACCTGATGGGACCGCCCCACGCTGAGGATCGCTCAGGTCAGGTCGGCATACTGGTGGGCTGAAGCCGCTGCATTCCGTTCGTTCCTGACCGTATAGGGACGTTGATGGTCAGGTGTCGGACAGCAATGCCGCTTCCATGAGATCCGTGTATGACCTGGATGAACCGCGAATGCATGTCCATTCAAGGTTCATTGAGCCAAGGCGCGACAGCCCTGGCCCGCTCAACGCATGGCCGTGCGCACCGCGGCATCGGCGTGCTCCCAAGCCTTGTCTATGCGCGGTCCCAGGTCGCGGGCGGCATCGTGGCGGTCCTGGGCGCGCAGCGCGGAGCGCAAGCCCTGCAGGGCATAGCCGTTCTCCGGCCAGTGGAAAAGGTCCTCGCGGTAGGCCTGCTCGGCTTCGGCCGAACGTCCGGCACGCAGCAACAGCGCGCCCAGATCGTGCCGCACGGGGAAGGGCCAGTCGGGCGGCTCCTGGTATTGCAGCGCATCCTCGGCGTCCACGGCCCGGTACAGCGCTTCGATCGCCGCCTCCAGATCGCCTTGCGCAGCGAGGATCTCGCCACGCAACAGCGGTTCGGCCACGGCGAGGATGCCGGGCACGGTGTTCACCTCCCAGATGGTCAGCGTCTGCATGCGCTCATCCGCCACCAAACGGCGTAGGGCTTCCAGCGATACCTGTGCCTTGGACACTTCGCCGGTGCGCGCCTGCCGCATGCCCTGCGCGAAATGCCAGAGCGCCGCCCCGTAGAGCATGCTGTCCGGCGCCGACTCCCTGGCCAGCCGGTCCCACATGCCCAGCTTCACGGCCACCATCCACGGGTAGGCGTGGTAGTGTTCCAGCGCGGCGAATCCCGGCGCATGGATCAGGTCCTGTGCCAGACTGGCGCGCAGGTCCAGCGCGCTTTCCCACGCCAGTTCGCGTTCACCGCCCATGGCGGCGCAGGCGCTGATGAAGTGGATGTTGTGCGGGAAGTAGACCAGCGGGTAGATGCCGTGCGCGTGGCAGGCGGCCATGTACTTCTCATCGGCCTTCACGCTGCGCTGATTGGTGACCACGCCCTGGTGGTAGCGGCCGGTGCGGATGTAGATGTGCGCGGGCATGTGCGTGAGGTGGCCGCTGCCGGGCACGGCGTGCTCCAAATAGGCGGCACTGGGCAGCGCGCGGTCCGGCGAACGCGAGGCTTCCACCGCGTGGATGTACAGGTGGTGCGCACCGGGGTGGTCCGGGAAGAGTTTGATGCTGCGTTCCAGCGCGGCGATGATCTCCGGCGTCCAGGGCTTCACGCCGCCATCCCTTCCCCAAAGGTCCCAGGGGTGCAGGTCCATGAGGCTTTCGGCGAAGAGCGTGGCGATGTCCGGATCGTCCGGATAACGGTGGGCCAGCACGCGCAAGGCACTGGCATAGGCCTCGTCCAGCGGCGCCCGGTCTTCGGGCGGTTCATGGGCATAGCGTTGCGCCATGGCGTCGATCAGGTCGCGTTCCTTGGTGGTGCAAGCGTCCATACGGCGAATGGCCTGCTGCACGGCGTCCCAGGCGCGTTGGTAGTTGTCCGGCTCCATGCCGGCATTGTAGTTGGGGCCCATCACGTAGGCGAAGCCCCACCACGCCATGGCGCAGGTGGTGTCGTCCAGCGCGGCCTGCCAGAAGCTGCGCGCGGCTTCGGCGTGGTTGAATCCATAGGCGAGCATCAGGCCCTGGTCGAAGTAGCGTTGCACACTGTCCCGCCGGCCTTGTGGCAGGGAGGCGTCCGTGGTGATCGGGTAGTGCAGGCCGTCCAGCCCTTCGCGCAAGGGTTGGCGCTTGCCGCTGGTGTACCAGTCGTGGTCGTGCACCAGGGTGGGTCCGCAGCCGCGCTTGGCGGTCACTTCCGGTGCTTCTTCCGCAGGACCGGGGGTGGAACAGGCCGACAGGAACAAAGCGGCGACCAGCAACAAATGGAATGTGGAACGCATGGCGATAGGGTCTTGGGACATGAAAGATAACCCGCTGAAATTCGAAAAGGGCGATGGAGGTTGATCATCCCGTCGCGCACAACCGTCTCTCCTTCCGCTTCACCCTGCTCAACGACACCTGTGTGGAGTGAGCGACATCGTGGCGACAGCTCCGCACCTGGCAGGCGAACGAGCGACCCTTGCACCCATATCTGCGGACCCACCTCGATCATCTTCCCAAGGACCGCATCGAATGGTGCCAAGCCGACAGCGACCATCTGCCTGTGACGGTGCGCATCCGCGCGGTGCCGGACGATGATCGAGCGGCGGTCACTCCTTCACCACACGCCGGATGCAGGCACGCAGGGGCAGGTGCAGGAAGTACAGGCCGGTCGGCAACGCGGCCAGATCCAGCGCGGTGCCGCGCATGGTGCTGCCGGAGAGCACCGTCGCACCCAGCGCATCGCGCAGCGTGAAGGGCTCCCCGGTGGGCACCCCTTGTATCCACAACGGCCCACTGGTGGGGCTGGGCCATACCTGGATCGACACATGATCCACCACATCCACGCTGGTGGGCAGGCATTGCGCGCTGATGTCGAAGAGCACCACGGTGTTCGATCCGGTGTTGGGGATGCACACGCGCTGGTGCAACTCGTCGAAGTCGATATCCGCCGGATTGTTCAGACCGGGCACGTTGAGGTTCGTTCCGCCGCCAGCGAAGGTGGAAACGTAGCGTGTGATGCGCGCCGGGCTCCACGAAGCGATGAGGAAGTCGCCGTTGCAGTCGATGGTGACGCCATCGATGTTGCCCACGCCGGTGTTCGCCACCAGCACGGTCTCGGCGCCGGTGATGCGGTCATAGCTCTTGATCGGCGCATTGCTTCCCCAGAAGACCACCACCAATCTGTCGCCGACCGGATCCCACACGATGCCGTTGGGTTGCTGGCCGGTGTTGGCCACCAGTGTCACATGGCTGTCCGCCACGGGATCCACTTTGTAGATGCGGCGCGCGCCGCTGGCGAAGTCCGTGATGTAGAGGTGCGTGCCATCGGTGGTGATGCCGTTGGGGAAGCTGGCGCCCAGGTTGCGCACATACACCTGCTGCCCGGTGGTCAGGCTGAAGCCGCGCACGCCATTGCCCATGCAGGCGTAGAGCACATCGCCCATGATCTCCAGACCATAGGGCGCATTGGGCAGGCCCGTGGCGAAGTCCGTGACCACACCGGCCTGGTCGCGCGCCTTGATGGAGGAACTCTGCGTATTGCTCACCAGGTAACGGTCGCCCACGGGGTCGTACTCCACGCTTTCGGGACCCTGGTACTGGGCCTGTGCGGAAGTGATGAGGAGCAGTGCCGGCAACAACGGAAGGCGCATGGTGGTCATGGGTGAAAGGAGCGCCAAGGTAGCGGCGCGGCGATCACTCCCGGGTGATGGGCACCACCACATTGCGCCGCGAGAAGCGCATGACGTAGATGCCCGGCGGCAGGCCGGACAGGTCGATGGCCGCACCGGCACGCAGGGTGGCGCCGCCGATCACCAGGCCGTTGCGGTCCTGCAACACGTAGGGCTCATCGGCCGCGAAAGGCGGATCCAGCGTCCACAGGTCCTCATCGGCATGATAGATGGCGCGTGGCGCAGCGGCCACCGGCTTGCTCTTGTTCGCGGCGCCGGATTGCCCCAGCACGAAGGAGGCGAACAGCAGGCAGGCGATGGACAGGATGGAGCGCGCTGGCATGGTGGCCGGTGAATGTAACCTGCGCGGTGGTGATCGCATACGCGAACGATAGACCCCCAACTTCTCAACTTCCCAAGTTCCAACTACCAATACCACTTAACCTTGCACCATGTCCACGGCGATATCGCACGACATACAAGTGACGGTGCGCGCACGATTCGATGCGGCGCACAGCGATCCGCGCGCAGGTCGTTTCGTCTTCGGCTACCGGGTCACCTTGGTGAACACGGGCCGTGGCACGGTGCAGTTGCTGCGCCGGCAATGGACCATCACCGACAGCCTGGCCAGCGAACGCGAAGTGGAAGGCCCCGGCGTGGTGGGCCAGACACCTGTGCTCTTGCCGGGCGGTTCCTTCACCTACTCCAGTGCCTGCGATCTGCGCAGCGGTCTGGGGCGCATGGAAGGCAGCTATCTGATGCGCCGCATGGACGATGGCAGCATGTTCCGCGTGCGCATTCCGCCCTTCCTCCTGTGCTGGCCCGCGCTGGAGAACTGAGGCATCATCCGGGTGTTAATTCGTGACAAACCTCCGGGGGCCAAGCGGCCCGCCCCTAATTTCGCGGCCGTGACACGCCCCTTCGCCCCCACCTCCCGTGCACTTCTGGTGTACGGCCTGGCGATCCGCGCACTGGCCCTGTTCGTGGCCTTCTGGCTGTGGATGATGCCGTGGGTGATGAACGCCAGCGGCACGCGCGTGATCTGCGATGAGTATGGTGTTCCCACACCCAGCCCGGTGGGCGAAGAGGAGGAGACCAAACATGCCGTGGCCTTCACCTGGGTGGTGATGCCGGACCACGGTGGATCAGACGACGACGACGCGCATCCCTGGTCACCGGCCGATGTGCCCTGCATGCCCCTCTACGGGGAGGTTCCGCACCCACCGCCCTGGATGGGTTGACCGCCGGCCCGCCCTGTGCGCGCCGTTGCCACGTGCCGCACCACGCGCCACCGTTTTCGCTGGTCAGTAGCTTCGGATCCATCCAAACCGTTCCCGCATGTTGTCCCATTGGAAACAGGACCTTCCTGCCTCCATCGTCGTCTTCCTCGTGGCGCTGCCACTCTGCCTTGGCATCGCGGCAGCATCCGGCGCGCCACCCATCGCGGGTCTCATCGCGGGCATCGTGGGCGGCGTGGTGGTGGGGCTGGCCAGCGGCTCCCCCCTGGGTGTCAGCGGCCCGGCGGCGGGCCTTATCGCCATTGTGCTCGCCGCGGTGGAGGATCTCGGCACCTACGAGTTCTTCCTCGCCGCCGTGGTCATCTCGGGCCTGATCCAGATCGCGTTGGGCTTCCTCAAGGGCGGCATCATCGCCTACTATTTCCCCAACTCGGTGATCAAGGGCATGCTCGCAGGCATCGGCATCCTCATCCTGCGCAAGCAGATCTTCCCCGCCATGGGCTACGATGAGCACAGCGTGGAGCACTTCACCTTCGAGGAGGCCGACCACTACGACCAGGTGACCGAATTCAGCAACATGATGGACCGCATCACCCCGGGCGCCGTGGTGATCACCCTGGTTGGTCTCGCGCTGCTGATACTCTGGGAGCGGCCCTTCCTGCGCCGCATCAAGGCGCTGGCCACCGTGCCGGGATCGCTCATGGCCGTGGCCGCGGGCATCTTCCTGGCCATGCTGTTCCAAGGCCATGCGCTGCTGGAAGTAGGCCTGGGGCACTACGTGGAACTGCCCGACCTGCCGAACCTCGGCAACCTCGGCGATGCCGACCTCTCAGGCATCATCGTGATGCCGGACTTCAGCGCACTGATGTCCTACAAACTCTGGACGGTGGCCTTCACCCTGGCCATCGTGGCCAGCCTGGAAACGTTGCTGTGCGTGGAAGCCACCGACAAGCTCGATCCCTGGAAACGGGTCACCCCCGCCAACCGGGAGTTGCACGCGCAGGGCCTGGGCAACACCCTCAGCGGCCTCATCGGCGGCCTGCCCATCACGCAGGTGATCGTGCGCAGCTCGGCCAACATCCAGAGCGGTGGGCGCACCAAGCTCAGCGCCGTGCTGCACGGAATGCTGCTGCTGCTGTGCGTGCTGGCCATCCCCGGCGTGCTGCGGCTCATTCCCAACGCCAGCCTGGCCGCCGTGCTGCTGATGGTGGGCTACAAACTGGCCAAGCCATCGCAATTCAAGACCATGTGGAAGGCGGGCTTCATGCAATTCGCACCATTCATCGTCACCGTGGTGGGTGTGGCCTTCATCGACCTGCTCACCGGCGTCTTCCTCGGCCTGGGTGTGGCCATCATCCACATCCTTTGGAAGAACTACAGCACACCCTTCCACTTCGACCCCAGCAAGCACCTGCCCGGCATGCCCATCCACATCGAGCTCAGCGAGGACGTCACCTTCCTGAACAAGGCCGGTGTGAAGCGCACCCTGGGCGAACTGCCCGACGGGGCCAAGGTGATCATCGATGCGCGCCGCACGGTGGACCTGGACCCGGACGTGCGCGAGATCATCGAAGAATTCATCGGCGAGGCGGCGAAGCGCGGCATCAGCTGCGAACTCGTCGGCTTCAAGGATAGGACACAACGCGGCAAGCGCCCCACTGAACTGGGTGAGCAGGTGCGCGAGGTGGCCGAACGCATCACCCCTTGACACAGGGACCAGAAAAAGAAACCACGACCATGAGCAAGAAGACCAAAACGACCAAGAAGAACGACCCCAAATTGCACGAGGCGCTGCTCCGCAACAACAAGGACTGGAGCAAGCGCATGCACAAGGTCAACCCCAAACTGTTCAAGGAACTCGCCAAGCACCAGGATCCCTTCTTCCTGTGGATCGGCTGCAGCGACAGCCGTGTGCCGCCCAACGAGATCACCGGCACCATGCCCGGCGACATGTTCATACACCGCAACATCGCCAACATGGTGCTGCACACGGACATGAACCTGCTGAGCGTGGTGGACTACGGCGTGAACGTGCTGAAGATCGACCACATCATCGTGTGCGGCCACTACGGCTGCGGCGGTGTGAAGGCCGCCATGGGCAATGAGTTCGGCGGCTACGCGGCCAACTGGGTGCGCAACATCCGCGATGTGGTGCGGCTGCATACCGATGAACTCAAGGGCATCCGGAACGAGGACAAGCGCTTCGACCGTCTGGTGGAACTGAACGTGGCCGAGCAGGTGTACGACCTGAGCCGCACCTCGCTGCTGCGCGATGCCTGGGCCAACGGACGCAAGGTGAAGGTCCACGGCTGGGTCTACAGCCTGAAGGATGGCGTGATTAAGGACCTGGGCGTGACACGCGACTCGTACGAGCCTGAGCGCCGCGCGGTGACCGTTCGCTGACCAGCGCACCACCGATGCCGGATATCTTTGCGCGGCCGCCCACCAAGGGCGGCCGCGCCTTTCCAGGAACATCCATCCCCCATGACCGACGCCATCTTCCACAGCCCCGCTCCCATCAACGAACCCGTGCTCAGCTACGCGCCCGGCTCCCGCGAGCGGGAACAACTGCTGGCCGAATACGATGCCCGCATGAAGCGGAAGATCGAGCTGCCCATGTGGATCGGTGGCAAGGCCGTTGAGACCAAGGACCGCCGCGCCGCACGCCCGCCGCATGAGCACAAGCACGTCCTCGGCCACGCGCACTACGGCGACAAAAGCCATGTGAAAGCCGCGATCAACGCAGCGATGCGGGCCAAGCGCGACTGGGAGAACATGCGCTGGGAGGACCGCGCCGCCATCTTCCTCAAGGCCGCCGACCTCATCAGCGGACCGTACCGCGCGGCGATCAACGCCAGTAGCATGCTGGCCCAGAGCAAGAACGCCTACCAGGCCGAGATCGACGCCGCCTGCGAGTTCGCCGACTTCCTGCGTTTCAATGTGCACTACGCGCAGCAGATCTACCGCGACCAGCCCTTCAGCCCCGCGCAAACTTGGAATCGCCTGGAGTATCGCCCGCTGGAAGGCTTCGTCTTCGCCATCTCGCCCTTCAACTTCACCAGCATCGCCGGCAACCTGCCCAGCGCGCCCGCCCTCATGGGCAACACCGCCATCTGGAAACCCGCCGACAGCCAGGTGTACAGCGCGCAGGTGGTGATGGACATCTTCCGCGCCGCCGGCCTGCCCGATGGGGTCATCAACCTCATCCACGTGGACGGCCCCGCCGCCGGTGAAGTGATCTTCTCCCACCCCGACTTCGCCGGCCTGCACTTCACCGGCAGCACCGGCGTGTTCCAGCACCTGTGGAAGACCATCGGCAACAACGTGGGGATGTACCGCAGCTACCCGCGCATCGTGGGCGAGACCGGCGGCAAGGACTTCGTGATCGCGCACCCCAGCGCCGACCCGCTCGCCGTGGCCACCGCGCTGAGCCGCGGCGCCTTCGAGTTCCAGGGCCAGAAGTGCAGCGCCGCCAGCCGCGCCTACATCCCCAGCAACCTCTGGCCCACGGTGAAGAAGGAACTGCTCGCCGACGTGGAGAGCTTCCGCATGGGCAGCCCGCGCGACCTGAAGAACTTCATCAACGCGGTGATCGATGAGCGCGCCTTCGACAAGATCGCGGGGTATATCGACGGTCTCAAGAAGGACCGTAGGAACATCAGCATCATCGCGGGCGGCACCTACGACAAGAAGGCAGGCTACTTCATCAAGCCCACGGTGGCCGTGACGAAGGACCCGCGCAGCACCACCATGTGCGAGGAGATCTTCGGGCCGGTGCTCACCATCCACGTCTACCCGGAGAACGCGTGGGCGAAGACCCTGAAGCTGCTCGATGGCACCAGCCCCTACGCGCTCACCGGCGCCGTCTTCAGCCAGGACCGCCAGGCCATCGTGGAAGCCACCACGGCGCTGCGCCACAGCGCGGGCAACTTCTACATCAACGACAAGCCCACCGGTGCGGTGGTGGGCCAGCAGCCCTTCGGTGGCGCGCGCGGCAGCGGCACCAACGACAAGGCCGGCAGCTACCTGAACCTGATCCGCTGGGTGAGCCCGCGCACCATCAAGGAGAACTTCGTGCCCCCCACGGACCACCGGTATCCGTTCATGGGGTGAGGGGTGGTTGAAGGTTGGCGATCGTGGTCGGTTGGCGGATGAATCGACATCCAACCCCTCAACTTGCTGACCCTACCTGTCGGCCGGCAGACTCCTACGGCCTGCGCCACCCAACCTTCCACCCAAAAAGGCCGTAGGAACGCCCGCCCGTTGGAACATCCGGGCACTACGGCATTGGCGAACGCGAAACCCCGCACCACACGCAAGGTCCTGCTGGCCGTGCACGCCGTGTTGCTGATGTTGAGCATCACGGTGATCGCCCTTGCGCATCTGTCCGATCGCCGCGAACAACGGCAGGAAGCCCTCAAGAACCTGGGCACGGCCACCGCTTCGTTGGCGGCACAATTGGACGCCCGCCACGTGGACCTGCTGCTGGAGAAATACCGGGAACCGGGCCTGATCATCAAGAACACGCAGGACGCGCGCTATTACGTGCTGCACGACCACCTGCGCCGCACGGCGGACCGCCTGGGTCTGCAAAGCCCGCTGCGCATCGTGACCTTGGACGCCCAGGGTGCTCCGGTGGAACTCGTGACCTCGGAGACCACGCCCGCCTACCAGATGCCGGTTCCGGAAGCGGCGAATGTGCTGCGCTCCAAGGAGGGCAGGATCTCCGCCGGCGACGTGCTGTTGGCGAGCGATGCCCTGCGTGATGCCGATGGGCGCACCGTGGCGCACGTGGTGGCCCTCCACCCCGCTGCCGAAGCCGATGCCCGCGCCCTGGCCGCCCTCTGGCGCAATTTGTTCATCGCCGTGCTGCTGCTGGCCGTCTCGGCCGTGGTGCTCTACCGCTCCGTGGGCCGCTGGCTGAAACGCGACGAGGATGAGATGGGCAGCCTGCAGGCCC
This sequence comes from Flavobacteriales bacterium, assembly GCA_026129465.1. Classification (NCBI taxonomy): domain Bacteria; kingdom Pseudomonadati; phylum Bacteroidota; class Flavobacteriia; order Flavobacteriales; species Flavobacteriales bacterium. The sequence continues at coordinate 3,829,893 of JAHCIA010000001.1, read as the reverse complement.
GCCACGCCGGCATGACCGACAGCATGGCCTACGCCGGCAAGATCCAACGTGCGCTGGTACCACGGCCCGAAGCCTATGATGCCTTCTTCGACGACCATTTCGTCATCGACCGCCCCAAGGACCTTGTGAGCGGCGATTTCCACTGGGTGCATCGTGTGGATGAGGACCGCTGCTTCGTAGCCGCCGCCGACTGCACCGGACATGGCTTGCCCGGCGCCATGCTCGCCACCATCTGCTGCTCCCTGCTGAACGAGATCGTGCCGCGCCACCACGACAAGGACCCCGCCGAACTGCTCAACATCCTAAACACCCGTCTGGTGACCACCCTGCATCAACAGGGCCGCAAACAGGGATCGGGCGACGGTATGGACATCGCCCTGTGCCGGGTGGACCGCCGCACCCGTGAGATCCTTTTCGCCGGAGCCTTCAGGCCGCTCTATTGGTCGCATGGAGGCCAGGTGACAGTGATCAACGGGGACCGCAAACCCATCGGGGGTGCGCACCACGATCTGGACCGCCGCTTCACCGTGCACCGGATCGCCTACAGTTCCGGCGATCGCATCTACCTGTTCAGCGATGGGTACGTGGACCAGTTCGGCGGACCCAATGGCAAGCGCTTCATGAGCGAACGCCTGAAAACGCTGCTGGACGAGCACCACCACCTGCCGCTGGACGAACAGGCGCGCGTGCTGGACCAGGCCTTTGACACCTGGCGTGGACGCACCGAACAGGTGGACGATGTGTGCATGCTCGGCCTGGCGGTATGACCATGCGCGTGCATCGGTGCAAGCCATCCTTCTATATTTGAGCGGGTGGACGCCGATGCGTCCGAGCAAAGCGACGCATGGCGAACAAGTCGGAGTTGATCGAGCGGCTCCAGAAGCTGGTCGAGGAGGAGGATGTGGAGCAGGCCGCAGAGGCGGTGGAAGCGGTGAAGGAGGCCTTCGAGGCCCTGGTGGCCGCCGACCATGACCATGCTCCCGCCGAAGCGGAAGCCGCCCTGGTGGAGGAGGCCGCGCAGGCCACCCCGGCGGTGAACGGCAGTGAGGGCCAGCTGCACATCGAATCCGCTCCACTGCACGATGAGGAGGACAAGCGCTTCAAGCAACTCCTCGACGCGTTCAACACCCGCGTCAACGACATCCGCCGGCAGAAGGCCCGCGAAGAAGCCGCCAACCTGGCCGCCAAGCGCGAGATCATGGACGAACTCCGCTCTCTGATCGCCGGGGAGGAGAACATCGGCAACGCATTCAAGCGCTTCAGCGAACTGCAGGAGAAGTGGAAGTCCATCGGCCCCGTGCCGCAACAAGCCTACCGCGAACTGCAGAGCGACTACTCGCATCTGCGCGACGACTTCTATTACCACATCCGCATCTACCAGGAATTGCGCGACCACGACCTGCGCAAGAACACCGGACTGAAGCAGGCCCTGATCAGCGACATGCAGGCCCTGGCGGAAAAGGACGGGGTGAAGGAGCTGGAGACGCTGGTGAAGGAATACCAGGAGAAGTGGCACCAGATCGGTCCGGTGCTGCGCGAGGAGTGGGAGATCGTGCGCGATGGTTTCTGGAACGCCACCCGCGCGGTGTACGACAAGATCCATGAACACTACAAGGCCCGCCGCGCGGAGCACGAGGCCAACCTGGCTGCCAAGCAGAGCCTCGTGGACAAGGTGATCGCCATCGGCACCGCCGCGCGGGAGGAGGGTCAGAAGGACTGGAAGGCCCTCACCGAGCAGGTGCTGGAACTGCAGAACGCCTGGAAGCAGGTGGGCTTCGCCACCAAGAAGGAGAACGAACGCGTTTGGAAGGAATTCCGCGCGGCATGCAACGCCTATTTCGACGCGAAGAAGGACCACTTCAACGCGATGAAGGAGAAGTTCCGCGAGGCGCGCGAAATGAAGATGGCCCTGGTGGAAGAGGCGCAGGCCCTGAAGGACAGCACCGAGTGGCGGCAGGCTGCCGACAAGTTCAAGGCCCTGCAACAGCGGTGGAAGGAGGCCGGCAGCGCGGGTCCGCGTGATGAGAACAAACTGTGGAACCGCTTCCGTGAAGCCTGCGACCATTTTTTCAAGGCGCGCAAGGCCGTCTACGCCCAACTGGACGCCGAACAGGCCGAGAACGTCAAGGGCAAGGAGGCGCTGCTCGCCGAACTGGAAGGCTTCCAACTCACCGGCGACCGCAACGCCGACATCGAGACGCTGAAGACCTTCTCCCAGCGGTGGATGAGCTCCGGCCGCGTATCGCCCAAACTGTACGACAGCTTCAGTGAGCGCTACCGTGCGGCGCTGGACAAGCATTACGGGGCGCTGCGCATGGAGGGCGAGGCGCGTGTGCGCCAGCGGTCACGCGACCACATCGAAAGCCTGAAGGCGGCGCCCGACGGACGCGACCGCATCGAGCGTGAGAGCCGCTTCGTGAAGCGCAAGATCGAGGAGTTGGAGAATGAGATGCGCCAGATGGATCGCAACATGGGCATGTTCAACTTCAAGACCGCCAGTGGGGAGGCCATGAAGAAGGACATGGAGAAGAAGATCGAGAAGCTGGCGCGCGACGTGGACCGGCTGAAGGAACAGCACCGCGAGCTGCTCAAGGAACTGCGCTGATCCCAGCGGGTGGTCCTACCTTCGGGGTCATGCCACGCTTCGCTCTTCTCCTTCCCCTCATGGCCCTGGCCGCATGCGATGGCGGACGCGCCGTGGAAGACCCACTCCCCGCCGATCCGCCTGCCGCCAGCCCCGAATTGGCCGATGGACTACTGGGGGAATGGGTGTCGCCCATGAGCGATGGCCGCACCGTGTTCCATGAGCAATGGCACCGTACCGGGAATGGTCACTTGGAAGGCCTGGGCTTCGTGATGTCCGGCGCCGACACGGTCTTCATCGAGCAGCTCGGCATCCACTTCACGGACAGCGGCACCTGGTACAGCGCCACGATACCATCGCAGAATGGCGGCCTGCCCGTGCATTTTCGTCGGACGGCCGACCGCGACAGCATGGTCTTCGTGAACCCCGATCATGATTTCCCGCAGCGTATCGTGTACAGGCCGGAGGAAGGCCCCGGATGGGCGGTGGATGTCTCCGGCATGGAGCGCGGCACGCCACGGGTGGAGCGCTTCCGCTTCGTACCACGCGCCGGGGAAGGAACCAGCGCACCGTGACCACCACCGGTACCGATCGTTCCGCTCGCTGGCGGTCGCGCGCCACCAGGCTGCTCCATTCCGCCCTGGCGCTGGTACTCATCGCCATGATGTACTTCATGGGAGTTTACTCGGAACGCACCGGTTTCGTGCACCAGGTGCTGGATCCGGGGATACGCCGCGCGACGCACCCGGTGCTGAACGCCTTCCGGGGCAAGCCCCCGGCGGTGTCCGTGCTGAAGCTCGAATTCAGCGAGACCGACCAGGACAGCCTGGATCGCATCCGCGCCATCGCCACGGAACAAGGTTGGTTGGAAAGCGCTGGCAATCCGCTGTTCAGCGCCAATGCCTCCGTGGACGATCGTGAGTTGGGCGCATGGGCCGGACTGCGTGAAGGGAACGCCGAGATCTTGTCCGGCAGGCGTTGGCCCTGGCATGTTCGTCTTTCGCCCGACGACAGCCTGCTGGGCATGTCCACCTTCGATCTGGTGCCGGTGGACGACACGCGGCAACTTTGGGCGTGGCTCTTTCTGCGCCTGCTGCAGGAGGAGGGCATCCCGGCACTGGGCCATGGCTTCATCGATCTGCACCTGAACGGCCGCGATCTGGGCTTGTATGCCGTGGAAGGCCGGGTGGACGGCAGGCAATTGAAGCAATGGGGCCTGGGTCCGGGGCCTGTGGTGCGCTTCGACGATGGCCTGCTCACGAACACGCGCCGCGCCATGGCGCAACGCATCTACCCCAGTGAAATGCCCGCGCAAGGCGATTGGCTCACCGCACCCATACTTGCCTCACGTTTGGACCGGGTGCTGGAAGACCCCGAGGCCGCGCGCCGCTTCCAATCCGCCGTCATCGCCCTGGAGGCCCTGCGCGATGGGCGCTCCACCCCTTCGGCCATCCTGGATGTGGATCGGCTCGCACGTCTGCTGGCCCTGTCGGACCTGTTCGGCGCCACGGCCGCCGTGGAATGGTGGTCCATGCGTTTCCTGGCAGACAGCCTCACAGGCAAACTCATCGCTCTGCCACAACGGGGCCTGGCGGGGGAACCGATCGGCATGCTGCTGGGCGTACGTGGGCAAGAGGCCGCCCGGGCACAGGGACGCGCCATCACCTTCCATGGCAGGCTCTTCGGTGATACCGCCATCCACCTGCGTTACATCGCCTGGCTGGACACCTTCAGCACCTTGGGCCGCGTGGAAGCCATGCTGGACCGTGTCAGCGCCGGGCTGGATGAGAAGGAAAAGATCCTCCGCGCGGCCATGCCGGATGCCGCACTCACCCGCGATGTGATCGAACATGATCTCACCGTGGTACGCCAGACGCTTCGCCCACGCGACCTGCTGCTCGCCTACACCCAAGCCGGGGGTGGCGAACGCAGGCGTCTTTCGGTGGCCAATGTGCACAGCCTGCCCGTGATCGTGGACATGGCCATCGCGGGCACGGATACCATGCACCTTTCCAGGCCACTGCTCCTCTACCCCAGGGAAGCGGGCAAACCCCTCTTCTACCGGTCGCTCGTCCTCGACCGGCCGGTGGCCCAGGACGTGCCCATCACCTTGCTGGCGGCCACCTGGGGGCTGCGCGACCGCAGCGCCGTGCAGGTGCGCACCTGGAGCACCCTGCCGGCCAATTGATCAAGGGATCATGGCGCGTGCTACATTGGCGCGTCCAAACCCCCTAACACAAACACCCATGGGCATGTTGAAAGAGTTCAAGGAGTTCGCGATGAAAGGCAACGTCGTGGACATGGCCGTCGGTATCATCATCGGCGGTGCTTTCGGCAAGATCGTTTCCTCCTTGGTCAGTGATGTCATCATGCCCCCCATCGGCGTGCTCCTGGGCGGTGTTGATTTTTCAGAGCTGCAGTTGGTGGTGAAAGAAGCCGAGGGCGAGGCAGCCGCCGTGGCGATCAAGTACGGTTCGTTCATCATGACGGTGCTCGACTTCGTGATCATCGCCTTCGCCATTTTCATGGTCATCAAAGGCCTCAACCGCTTCAAGAAGAAGGAGGCCGCCGCTCCTCCCCCGGCACCGCCGGAACCCAGCAGCACAGACAAGCTCCTGATGGAGATCCGCGATGCATTGAAGAAGTGACGCCCTCGTCGCCGAACAGGGAAGGCCGCTCCGCGATGGGCGGCCTTTTCTTTCGCCCTGGCCCGGGCGCTCAACGCAGGGTCGCCGTACGAGGGTCGAAGCACATGCCTTCATCCTGGAAGGCCCGCGCGAGGACACCTTGCTCCAAGGCTTCGGCGGGGCTGCCACTCCATGCGACGCCCTGATGCGCAAGCAGAAGCACATCGGCCATGTCCAACGCGGTGCGCAGGTCGTGCGTGGAGATCAACACGGACCGATCGCCGGCGTGGGCCAGTTCGCGCAGCAAACGCATCACCCGCACACGGTTCACCAGATCGAGGAAGGCCGTAGGCTCGTCCAGCAGCATCAGTCGCGTGTCCTGCGCCAGCGCCCGGGCGATCATCACGCGCTGGTGCTCCCCATCGCTCAAGGTCGCGATGTCGCGGTCGGCGAGTCCATGCAGTCCGGTGGTGCGCAAGGCTTCCTCCACATGGTCGAGGTCCACCGCGGAAAGCCGACCGAAGTGACCTGTCCAGGGTTGACGGCCCAAGGCCACCACGGAGCGCACATCCAGCAGGCCCAGATGTGTGCGGCCGGTGAAGACAAGTGAAACGGCACGCGCACGCTCCCGGGCGCCCATCGCTTGTATGTCCTTTCCCTTGACGTGCAGGCGGCCATCGATGGGCGGATGAATTCCCGCGATGGTGCGCAACAGGGTGGACTTGCCGCTGCCATTCACACCAATGAGCGCAGCCAGTTTCCCGTGCCCAAGGCGCAGGTCCACACCGGACAGCACCGGCTTCCCAGCATGGCCCACCGCCAAGCCTTCCGTATGGAGCAGGTCGTTGTTCATGCGCTGGTCCATCGTCTTCCCCGCAGGAGTACCCACACCACTACAGGCACACCGAACAAGGAGGTGACCGCGTTCAGCGGAAGCGCTTCCGCAGCACCCGGCAGGCGCGCCACCAGATCGGCCATCAGGGCGAGCACGGCACCGCAGAGGATCGTGGCCGGCAGCAGGCGGGCGTGGTCGTTGGTACGAAACAGCCCGCGTGCCACATGCGGTGTGGCCAGCCCAAGAAAGGCGATCGGCCCGCAGAAAGCCGTGATGCTGCCGGCCAGCACGCCGGTGACCACGATGATCCCAAGGCGCAGGGCGGGTACCCGCACGCCCAGGGTGGCCGCCTGCTCCTCGCCCAGGAGAAGCGCGTTCAGCGGCTTCATCAACATCAAGGACGCCACGAGGCCCAGCATCACCGGCCATGCCAGCCACGGCAGTCGCCCTGGATCCACACCACCGAATGAACCCATGCCCCAGATGACGAATCCCTTCAACGCCGCGGCCGGGCTCGCCACCTGCAACACACTGATCAAGGCCGAACAGAGGTAGCCGATCATCAGGCCTACGATCAGCAAGGTGATACCGTCGCCCACGCGGCGATCGGCCAGCACGATGAGTGACAAGACCACGGCCGCACCGGACAAGGCGCCCAGCCATGGGGCCAGGTCCTGGGCCCAGGCGATGCGCATCCAGACGGGCTGCGCGAGCATCACCAGCGCCACGCCGAGACTCGCGCCGGAATTGATCCCCAGCACCGAAGGCCCGGCCAGCGGATTGCGGAAGAGCGTCTGCATCAGCAGGCCACTCGCGGCAAGACCGGCTCCGGCGAGCATCGCGGTGACGGCGCCCGGGAAGCGCATGGCCCGAACGATGACCCGGGAGCCATCGTCCACGGTACCGCCACCAAGGGCCGCCCACACCTCTGTCAAGGGGATCCGCACGGAGCCGAACATGAGGTGCAGGGCGAAGAGCAGCACGCCAAGGAGGCTCAACAGCAGGTAGGGCCAGAGGCGACCGCGGTGCATCGGGCGAAGGTACCGGGGTTCGGCATGGCGATCGCTTGGTGCGGCGCATAGCTTTGCCGACCATGCGTTCCATCCTGCTGCTTCTCCTGTCGTTGCTGGCCGTGCACGCGGTGGCGCAGCGCAAGCAGCTGGAAAAAGCCGCCGCCTACGAACGTGCCGGCATGCTGCGTGAAGCCTTCGATCACTATGAGCGCATCCACACCAGGAAGAAGCAGGGCAACGTGGAGGCCCATACCGGCATGAAGCGCACGGCACAGGGCCTCTTCGACCGGATGCAGGCGGACGCATCCGGACTCTACTTCGCTGACGATCTCGATGGCGGTGATCGCAAGCGCCAGGAAGCGGCGGCATACAAGCAGCGCATGGATCGCAAAGGGCTGGACCTGCGCTGGGACCCACTACTGGAGCCGCGCCGCCGCGATGCGCAGCGGAGCGCCGCGGGCCGCTCGTATGAAAGGGCCGACGCGGCTTTCCGCGCGGACCGCTTCGCTGAGGCCGAGGAATTCGCCGCACGCAGCGCGCAACTCGACCCCGAGCGCAAGGATGCGGAATACCTGCTGAAACTCGCCCAACTGGAGCCCTTGTACAGGCAGGGCCAACGCGCCATGGAACTGGAAATGTGGCGTGATGCCTTCCGGGCCTTCAAGAAGGTGACCGACCGCGACGCCGGTTACAAGGAGTCCTGGACGCTGCAAGCCCGGGCCAAGGAGAAAGCCCAGGTGATCCTGGCCTTCGTGCCCTTGTTCAATCACGGGCTGTACGCCGGCAATCTGGCGCTCACCTCACAAGGCGTGATCGAATCCCATCTGGCGGCCACCTTCAAGCAAAGCGTGCTCGACACGCGCGAACCGCTGCTCGTACTGGTGGACCGCGACAACATGGACCAGCTCCTGGCCGAGCAACAGCGGCAGATGAGCGGCGTGTATGACGACCGCTACGTGGTGGAGGCGGGCAAATTGATCGGCGCGCGCTATGTGGTCACCGGCAAGATCCTGCGCTACGACGAGATCCTGCGGCGCGAGATCGAGGTGCAGATGCAACTGCTGGACGCCGAAAGCGGGCGCATCCACCTGAGCGAGATCGTGCGGGTCAACAAGGATGAGATCGCCCGGGGCAACACACGCAGCCAGTTGCTGGACCGTGCCGCGAAACGCATGGCCGCCCGCGTGGCGCAGTTCGATCCGCACAAGCGGTGATCACATCCTCCTGTACCACCCCTTGATCCGCTCGCGGTCCAGTACCTGCTGCCAGTCCGGGCCGAAGGCGTGGTCCCACATGTGCGGCAGGTTGTAGGCCACTTCGGCCATGGCACTGATGGTCTCCTCGCTCCAGTCCTTCGCGAGGCCCTGGGGGATGTGAACCTTGTTGTGCTCCACCATGCCCTTGAACTCCTGCACGTAGTCGCCATAGACGTCCTCCAGCTGATTGAAGGCGATGCAGTTGGCGATGCAGTGGTGGATCTCCAGGATCTTGCCCAGCCCGTAGCTGAGCGCGTGGCAAACGCCCACTTCGCTGTACGTGAGGCTGAGGCCGCCCATGTAGCTGGCCACCATCAGGTACTCGTCGCTCTTGGGGTCGCTGCGGTCCATTCGGAGGTAGACCTCGCGGCACATCTCAAGGCTCTTCTCGCTATAGGCCTCGGCGAAGGTGTTCTTCTTGGTGCCGGTGATGGCCTCCACGCTGTGGATATAGGTGTCCATGCCGGTGTAGAACCACTGGTCATTGGGCACGGTGGCGATCATGTCGGGGTCCAGCACGATCTGGTCGAAGACCGTCCAGTCGCACTTCAGGCCCAGCTTCTTCACGGGTCCGGTGAGCACGGCGGTCATGCTCACCTCGGCGCCCGTGCCGCTGATGGTGGGCACGCCGCAGTGGTAGATGCCGGGCTTCTTGATCAGGTTGAGGCCCTGGTACTGCACGCTGCTGCCCTCGTTGGTGAACATCAGCGAGAGCGCCTTCGCCACGTCCATCACGTTGCCACCGCCAATGCCGACGAGACCTGCGGGTAGCCCACGCCGTGCGAGGATGTCATCGCGCAGGCCGTCGATCTGCTCGGTGGTGGGTTCCTTGGCGGTGCTGCAAAAGATGATCTCGTCACCTTCCCGCTTCGGGATGCGGGCCAGGAATGCCTCGTTGCCCTGGAAGTAGAGGTCCACCAGGAAGACCATGAAACCCTTGCCCGTGTTGCGGTGCGGTTCGAGGATCTCGCCCAGCTTGCCGAAGCTGCCGCGGCCGTAGCAGGTCTTGGTGACGGACTTGAAGTTGCGGAACAATTGCATGGATCAGCAGATCAGACGATCGGATGATCAGATGATGATCAACGACCGAAGTGGGGTGCAAAGGAAGGGAGAGTTTGCCGGTGATCACCTGTGTGGCGCGAACTGCCCTCAACGCGGGAGCAGTCACATCAACGCTTTGGAACGTTACCTCTAATTACGAGCGACCACGAGCTTCAACACCGCCCTGTTACGCACCCCTGCAGCGATGAAGATGTATGTAGCAGGAGGAAGTCCGCTGATGTCCAACTGGATGTTGTCGGAAGCAGCCTCACTGGAATGCTCAGCGACCATACGCCCGGTGGGGTCCATGATGGTCAGGCGAAGGGGAGCATCCAAGGCGCCCAAACCGGACAACATACATGTGCTGGTCGCCGGGTTGGGTGCAAGTGAAAGGGAGGCCTTGCGCTTTGGTTCCTCCACGCCAAGCACATAGTCCACCGAAGCACATGCGGTATTGTCCTCCGGTGCACGGTCGGCAAGAAGGTCGGGGGCCAGGGCCACGATGCAGATCTCCCCCGCTCCCTCGGCCTGGCTTTGTTGCAGACCCAATTGGACTTGGACCCCACCGAAGGGAAGGCTCAGCGTATCCCCCGGGGTCAGCGCAAAGCCGGAGGTATCGATCCGGTTCGTGTGTGGACCGCAGAACAGGTAGGGCACCTGGACCCACATGCTCAGCACCACACTGTGCAGGGTATCCGGGCCGTGGTTCACCACGAAGCCGGTGACATATGCGTGCCTGTTCCACGGATAAATGCCCCCTACGAACTCCGTCCATGTGGAATCAACCTGCAGAAGGACCTCCACATCCTGATCGTATTGGGGCGCATCCCCGATCATGGAAAGCGTGCGGATGATCCCGGTGCTTCGCCCACTGATGTTCGTGTGGCCGATCGAAAGCACCGTTCCGTTACGGATCGCACAAGCTGTGGTGCCATGGTTGGGAAGTGCAGGCCAGGGAAAGAGCAATGTGGGCGTGCCATTCGCTGCCAGTTGATACAGGCACGCAGCCGTCGTTACAAAGAGTCCATTTTCCGAAGCAGTGAAGGTGCTATTCTGATCAAGGTCCGGCAACGCTGCGATACCGATCGGGACGAGATCCGAGCTGAATCGGCGCACGCTATCGTTCGACAGCATGAACAATTCCTGGCCGTTCCAATGAAGATCCGCCACCATGGGCCCTATTGAAGTCGATGCGAGTACGTTCCCTTCCAAGTCCACCAGCATGAGGTCAGTGGTGCGGATCATAAACAGGGCGCTATCACCGGCCCATGCTATTCTGAGAATGTCAGGGGTCGTAACCTGAAATCCACCGGTGCTATTCCCATCCAGGTCCATGATGTACACCGAATCGGAGGATGCAACAGCCACCTGACCGATGGAGCCTTGGGCAGCCATGGTCGGTGGATACGTGAATAATGGTTCGATGGTCCTTTCCCAGAGCACGGAACCATCCGGGGAATAGCGGCGCACACGGCTTTCCGGTCCCATGTAGTCACACCCATCCACGGCGCCGACATGCAGCAAACCGCTGTCAGGCATAAAGACCACGTCGCCAAAGCCTTGGCCTGTACTGATATTGTCCACCTGTTCCCACGCAATGGATCCATCCGCATTGCGCACACTGATCATGGGGCTTCCCCATTCGGCGTAACCGATCACCGCCCAACGACCGCCTCCCATCGGAAGCACCTTGGTCAATTGGATGACTTCGCTGCGTTGGTCGGCCCGTTCCCATAATTGGGCATGGGAACTGAGCGAAATGGCAACAAGAAGGAAGAAGTGGATGGATCGCATGGATCTGAAGTCGATCTTATAGGAACTCCACGGGTAGACGAGATGAAGGTAAGGTCCGCTGCTTTGCAGAGCAACCTATTAGGAGTTCATGACCTGTACTCAAGCACACACTAATGCCACCCGCCCCCGAAGGGGTCGCAGCCTGCATTAACTTCAACCTTGTAGCTACCCCCACTTGTCATGTCCACCTATTTCAAGCTCCACTACCACCTGGTTTTCGGCACCAAGCATCGTGTGGCATGCCTGGACAAGGCTTGGCGCCCAAGGCTATGGGAATACATGGGCGGAACGATCCGCGGCATCGGCGGGGTACCGCACGGCGTGGGCGGCTGGGTGGACCATGTGCACATCCTCTTCGACCTGAAGCCCACGATGCAGATACCGGATGTAGTGCGCGAACTGAAGAAGGCATCCACCGACTGGATCCGTCAGGCGTAAGGGCTACGGACCTTCCAATGGCAGGAAGGCTACGGTATCTTTTCGGTGGGTTGGCGGGAACGTGATGGCATCAAGGACTATATCGCCCGGCAAGAGGAACACCATCGGAAGAAGACGTTCAAGGAGGAATTCATCGGGCTATTGGATGAGGCGGGTGTGGAATACGACCCGAAATACCTGTTGTGATGAACTCCGGCTGCGACCCTTTCGGGGTCGAAATACCCGCAATGCGATAACGCCCTTCGGGCTACATGCTGTGACCCCTTCGGGGTCGAAATGCCTGCGTGGCGACAATGCTACTTATGCTGTGACCCCTTGGGGGTCAAAATGCCTGCGTTGCGACAATGCCCTAATACTACTGCGACCCCTCCGGGGTCGGAATACCTGTGACGCGACAACGCCCTTCGGGCTACTACATGCTGTGACCCCTTCGGGGTCAAAAGCCCCCCACCTCGTTAGAACACCTCCGCGAAAAATTCAAGCTCGGGATGACCCCGGAGGGGTCACAGCATGTAGTTCCAGGCACATCACCTGCGACAACGACCCCGAAGGGGTCGCAGCCGTTGTTCCGCGTTAGGGATAGAAGCGGGAAGCCCGCAAGCGAGGAGGAACGACGAGTGCGGACTTGCAGCGGATAGCCCGACCCGAGGCTCTGCGAGGGGAACGCCCCGAACATCTACACGCTCACCCCCTCCATCGCCTTCACGATGGCTCCCTCCATCTTCCCCAGCAGCGCATCCAACTCCTCCACGGTCCACGTCACGCGGATGTTGAAGCTGATGAGTCGGCTCATGACCGCATCACTTTGGGGAAACTTCAGGGTGTGCAGGTCCTGTGGCAGGCCAAGTTCGTGGGCCACCATCCGGAAGGGCATGCGGAGGTCCTTCACATGGTCCCACTGCTTGATGTAGTGGTACATGTTGTCGTACCAGTAGCCATGCGGGATGCCGGCCTGGGAGAACAGCTTGACGGTGGCGCGGGCGACCTGTTCATTGGGCAGCAGCAGGTGGAAGAAGGTGGCGCTGTCGCCGGCATCGTCGGTGTGGCGACGGAACTGCAGGCCGGGGATCTTGCTGAGGCGCTCCTGGATGATGGCTTTGTGCTTGCGCTGTTGGCTCAGGATGTAGGGCAGCTTGCGCGCCTGTGCCAGGCCAATGGCGGCGTTGATCTCGCCGATGCGGAAGTTGGTGCCCATGATCGGGTGTTGCTCCATGCCGCGGTTGTCGCCCTCGTGGTTGTGGCCGTGATCGCTGAGGTACTCGGCGGTCTTGATCAGATGCTCGTCGTTGGTGATGATGACGCCGCCCTCGCCGCAGGTGTTGATCTTGAAGAAATCGAAGCTGAAGCTGCCCATTTTGCCAAAGAGGCCGAGGTGCTTGCCCTTATAGGTGGCGCCGAGCGCTTGGGCGGTATCCTCAATGAGCATGACGTTCTTCTCATTGCAAACGGCAAGGATGCCATCGAGATCGGCCGAGGCCCCACACATGTGAACGAGCAGAACGGCTTTCGTCTTCGGTGTGATCGCCGCGCGGATGCCTTCGGCGCTCAGGCAGAGCGTCTCATCGATCTCCGCGAACACGGGAATGGCTCCGGCAAAGAGCACGGCCTCGATGGTTGCCACGAAGGTGAATGGCGGCACGATGACGTGATCGCCATACCCGACGCCGCAAGCCGCAAGCATGCTGCTCACCGCCGTGCTGCCGCTGCTCACCGCCAAGGCATATTTCGCTCCGGTGAACCTGGCGATCTCCGCCTCGAAGTCCTTCGCCTTCCAATGGCCCTTGCGCTGGGCATCATGATTGTAGCGGAAGAGCACGCCCGTGTTGAGGACGTCCATCACTTCCTTCTTCTCCTCTTCGCCGAAAAGTTCTGTGCCGGGCATGCTTGCGTGCTTGTGGACGCCAAAGGTAGCGGGGCTTCCCGGCCTACGCTGACGATCATCAGGCCAGCTCCTTCAGTGGCCGGGTAGCTTGGCACCATGAAGGAACTCAATGGCAAAGTGGCCTTGGTGACCGGGGCGGGATCGGGTATCGGCGAGGCGTGTGTGATCGCGTTGGCGCGGGAAGGCGCGAAGGTCGTGCTCAGCGACATCGTGGGCGAGGATGCGGACCGCGTGCTGAAGGTGGTCCAGGAGCGGGGCGGCGAAGGCACGGTGGTGCGCACGGACGTGAGCCGGGCGATGGACAACGAGCACCAGGTGAAGATCGCGCTACAGGCATACGGCCGCTTGGATATCGCGGTGAACAACGCGGGCATCGGCGGACCACCAGCGCTCACGGGCGAGTATCCGCTCGACGGTTGGGAACAGGTGATCAACACGAACCTGAACGGCGTGTTCTACGGCATGCGCTACCAGATACCGGCCATGCTGCGAAGCGGCGGTGGCAGCATCATCAACATGGGTTCCATCCTGGGGCAGGTGGGCTTCGCCACGGCAAGCGCCTATGTTGCCGCGAAGCACGGTGTGGTGGGCCTCACCAAGAACGCCGCCATGGAATACGCCACACAAGGCATCCGCGTGAACGTCGTCGGACCGGCCTTCATCCGCACACCACTGCTCACCAACCACATGAATGAGGATCAACTCGCAGGCATAGCGGCCATGCACCCCATCGGACGTTTGGGCACACCGGAGGAAGTGGCGGAACTGGTCGTCTGGCTGGCCAGCGACAAAGCGAGCTTCGTCACCGGCGCATACTACGCGGTGGATGGTGGCTACCTGGCACGCTGACCGACGGCTTCAGGAACCGAAGCCCTTGCGATTGATCACCAGACGTTCGGTCCCGTACATCATCGACATGCCGTCGGTGAGGCGGAGGGTGTAGTGGCCGGAAGGCAGGGACATGAGGTTCATCGGCTCTCCGCCGCGCACCACGTCCCGCATCACCAAACGGCCACCCTGGTCGAAAGCCTCCACCACCAGGATCTCCAGGTGCTCCAGCCCCCCGAAACGGACCTGGTCATCGGCCGGATTGGGAAAGATGCGCGGACGCTCACGGTCAGGATGCGGGGAAAAGCCCGTATCACTGGAGGAGATCACCACGATGTGCGTCTTCACGACCGCTCCATTGCGGCCTTCGGAAACGAAGTAGTGGTCGCCGGGCTCATCGAGGTGGAAACTGGCATGGTCACCGTCGTATGTGGTGCCTGCGCCGATGTGGATGCCTCCATTCGGGAGGAAGCCTCCAGCCCTGAAGGTGGCGGCCGAGACCTCGGTCAGCGTATGGCCATCGGTCAACCGGACATCGATCCGATCGCCGGCCTCCACCACCATGAACTCGGGGTGGAAGACGCCGCTCTCCAAGGTCAGCTCGTACGTGTGCTGCGCTTGCAGCGTGATCGCGATGAATAGAAGGGAAAGTGTGATGTGGCGTTCCATGGTCGCATGGGAATTCGTGGATGATGTGATCGGTGGGTCCTGTGCAAAAACCTTTCCGGATGGGAACCTGCACGCCAGGGCACGCTGCCCGGTGTCATTCGGACGCGGTACCGTGGTGTCCCCGCCCCGATCTGTGGAATGGCGCGGACGCTCCGGCGAGTGCCCTACAGCGGACACCTTGATCACGAAAGACCTGACAGTGGCTTGGCGAACACGCGGTACCGCTTCCAAACCTTGCCGCCCAAACGCTCCATCTGTGCGCACATGCGCGTGTTGCGCGCCATCACCAGGTGACTATCGAGGTGTGTGAAGCCGCGCTTCTCGGCGGTGGTCAGCAGGTTCAACGCGAGCACGGCGGTGAGTCCCTTGCCTTGCAGATCGGGACGCACAGCGCCGAGCAGCAGATCGAGCTGCTTCGCGCGGCGCATGTAGCGCAGGATGTGCGCCCAGCCGAAGGGCAGCAATCGACCGTTCGCCTTGATCAATCCTTCGCTCATGTCCGGCGCCGCGATGACGAAGGCCACCGGTTCGTTGTGCTCGTCCACCAGCAGTTCCACCAATTCGGGATCGAGGATGAACATGTATTTCTCCGCCAATGCCTGCATCTCCTTCTTCTTCATCGGCACGAAGCCGAAGATGTCCTCGTAAGTGAGGTTCACCAGCCGCAGCACCGGCACCACCCAGTTGCGCAAGGCGGGCTTCGACACCAGCCGCATACGGCGCAGGCGGCTCGCGGCGAGGCAGCGCTCAGCTACGGGAGCGAAGCGTGCGGCCATGCCGGGTGTGACCTCCAACCTGTAGCTGACCATTTCCTCCATGGGCGCATAGCCAAGGGCCTCCACCATCGGCGGCAGCCAATCCGGGTTGGTCGGTGTGCTGACCACCGGCATATGCTCCAAACCCTCCACCTGCAGGCCCTGCGGGTCGCGGTCGCTGAAGCCGAAGGGGCCGTAGATGCGCACCATGCCCTGTGCGGATGCCCACGCCTCCACCGCCTGCAACAAGGCCTTCACCACCTCCGCATCCTTCACGCAGGCCAGTTGGAAGAAGCGCGCGCCCTGGTCGCCCGATCGTTCGTTCCACGGGTGATGGATGATGCCCATCACACGCCCCACGGGTCCACCATCCCTCCAGGCCAGCCAATGCTCCACCTTGCTGTCGGCCAGCGCGGGATTCTTCTCCGGATCGTGCAGATCGCGTTCATCGCCCAGGAGGGGCGGCACCGCATTGGGCCGTTGGTCGGCGGCATGGCGCGCGGCCAGCTCGAAGGGCAGGCGCACGAAGCGCTCCAATTCCTCCCGGCCGGAGACGGCCCGTACTTCAAGTCCGGATGACATACGCGTGATGTTCCCGAAATGTACCGGTGACACCGGGGGCTACTTTCGCCCTGCGATGAAGAAACGACCAACACCCTCCGGTGGAGGCGGACTGGTGTACAGCACCAACAAGGCGATGGCCACCAGCGCCGACCCTGCCACCCTTCCGCCGCAACAACAAAGCCTGCGCATCCATCTGGACCGCTTGAAGGGCAACAAGGAGGTGACACGCATCGTGGGTTTCGTGGGAAAGGAGGCCGACCTTGACGATCTGGGTCGCGCGCTGAAAGGCAAGTGCGGCGTGGGCGGCAACACCAAGGACGGCAACATCCTGCTGCAGGGCGACCACCGCGACAAGGTGCTGGCGTGGCTGACGGACAAAGGCTACAAGGCGAAGAAGGCCGGGGGGTAGTTTTACGCTGCAGGTCGAATGTCGCAGGTCGCGTGGAGTCGCATGGAACGACACGTCAAGATCCATCGCTTTGCCGCTCCGCTGGAAAAGAAGCGCGGCGAAATGCCCTTCATGTATGTGGAGGTACCGTTCGATGTGGAGCAGGAGTTCGGCACGCGGGGCCGGGTGCGTGTGTTGGGCACGGTGAACGGCCATCCGGTGGACCGTGCCTTGATGCCGCAGAAGAGCGGGATGCACGTGATCATCCTCGGCGGTGACATCCGCAGGGCCGCGGGGATCACGCGTGAAGGCGATATCGTGGAGGTGGAATTCTGGAAGCACCCCGATCCGGACAAACTGGACATTCCCGAAGAACTGGCCGAAACACTCGATTTCCTGCCGGAGATGAAATACGCCTGGGACAAGCTCAATCCCGGCATGCGGCGCGGCATGTGCTATTGGGTGGGTAGCGCGAAGACCACGGCCACGCGGGCGAAACGTGTCGCGGAGCTGTTGCGCCGTTTCGAGGCTGGCGACTTCCAGGTGGGCAAAGGCAGAAGCGCGGAATAGCGCCCGATCAGGGCAAGGCGCACCAGTAGGCGGCCTTGTCCGGTTCGCAGGCGGCGAAGAGCGGCAGCTCCATGCCGGGCTTCACCAGCAGCAGTTCCCAGGGATCGGCCACGAGCAGATATTGGGCGCCCTCCTCCGTGATCTCCAGATGCAACGCGTGCTCGTGGTCACGTTCGCCGCGCTGGCGCACAAGACCCAGTCGTAAAAGCACCCCTTCGCCGATGCCCGTGCGCTTGGTGAATGTGCGCAGGTCCATGTGGCCACGCATCAGCATGCGCTGCAGTTCATCGGCGCGCTGCACACGCCACACATCGCGGCCGGCCTGCTCGCGCATGTGGCGCACGGCGGCGAACTGATCGGCGGTGGGTTCCACGTAGGTGGGCCTGAAGGGCGCCGCAGGAGCGGGATCGTTCTTCATGGCGGTCATCAGCTCACCGCTCAAGCCTGGCCGTACAAGGATCAACTCCTTCTCGGGGATGTGCAGCAGGAAATAGCCGCCGGCTTCCGTGGGAATGTAGCCGTGGTAACGCTGGAACTCCCCATTGGTATCGCGGCGGCGCAACAGGCCGGTGCGCACCAAAGGCCCCAGGCAGGCATGGCGGCCCAGGAAGTCCTGCAACTCCTCATAGCCCTGCTCCCGCCCACGGAGGATGCGCTCATATCTCGCCTCGAACATCGCCACTGCCATGGCGCCAAGATCCGCCGGGGGCCGCCATGGCCATGGACCCCCTGCCGGGGTATTACCAAGAGGCCGCTGTTGATCACCCCCGGACGCACCTACCTTCAAGCCTCATTCCCAAGCACATGCCCGCCTACCTCATCTTCGATGTCACCATCACCGATCCGGCGACCTACGCCGCCTACAAGGAACTGACCCCGGCCACGCTCGAACCATACGGCGGGCGATTCCTCGTGCGCGGGGGAAGCACGGAACTTTTGGAGGGCGATCGGCCACCCGGGCGCATCGTCATCCTGGAATTCCCGGACCTGGCCACGGCGAAACGCTGGTGGTCATCACCGGAATACGGCCCCGCCAAGGCGATCCGGCAAAGCGCCTCCAAGACGTGGATGGTGGCGGTGGAGGGTGTCCAGTAGCACCGCTGCGCCGCCGGCACCGTCCGTTGGGCCTCAGGGCCACAGTTCACGGAGCAGCAGGATCGCCGCTGTGGACATGGCCACCAGCGTGATGCCTCCCACCACGTTCTGCCGCCAGCCGTTCACATGCTCACCCATCACGCGGCGGTCGTTGCAAATGAAGAGGATGACCGCGATGAGCACCGGAGCGGTGAGGCCATAGAGCACGGCCGTCCAGAGCAGCCCTTGGATGGCCGTGATCGGCAGAAGATCGATGGCCAGGCCCACCACCAGCGAAACAGCCAGGGTGACGTAGAAGGCCGGCGCCTCGCTGAAGCGCTTGTCCAAGCCTTGTGGCCAGTCATACGCTTCGGCCACCATGTAGCTGAGGGCGCCGCCCAGCACGGGGATGGCCAGAAAGCCGGTGCCCACCACGCCCAGGGCGAAGAGCAGGTGGGAGGCCTCGCCTGCGAGCGGCCGCAGCGCGATGGCGGCCTCCTCCACGGTGGTGATCTCGTTCACACCGGCATTGAAGAGCACCGTGCCGCAGGTGAGCATGATGGCCCACGCCACCACGTTGGACAGCAGCATACCGGTGCGGACATCGATCCGCATGGCCCCCAGCATCGGCTTGTCCACCACCACAATGCCGCGCCGCCTGCGCTCCTCCACCTCCATGCTCGCCTGCCAGAAGAAGAGATAGGGCGAAATGGTAGTGCCCAGCACCGCCACGAGCATCATCCAATATCCGGGGCCGGCCTCGAAGGTGGGCAGCACCGTGCTGGCAAGGGCCGCACGCCAATCCGTGTCGGACAGGAAGGGGATCACCAGGTAGGCGAACAGCACCAGGCACATCCATTTCATCACGCGTGCGATGCGACGGTAGGACCAGAGGATGATGGCATAGAGCAGAATGGCCGTGAAGAGCACGGAAAAGGCGTAGTCCGGAATGGCCGGGAAGACCATGTTGCCCACAGCCCCCATGCCCGCGATGTTGGCGCCGATGTTGAGCACGATGGCCGGTGCCGCCACCCACAGTACGGTACGCACCAGCCAGCGCGGGTAGTGGTCGGCGATAACGCCCATGAGGCCTTTGCCCGTGACCAGGCCGATGCGCGCGCACATCTCCTGAACGGCCACCATCATGGGATAGGTGAGCACCAGGGCCCAAAGGAGCCTTGGGCCGAAGGCCGCACCTGCCTGGGAATAGGTGGCGATGCCTGAGGGGTCGTCGTCGCTGGCTCCGGTGATGAGCCCTGGACCGAGCTTGCGCCAGAAGCGCCGCACAGCATTGTCCTCAGCGACCGAACGCATGCTCATGATGCGGCGCCAAAGTAGCCCGATGAGAAATGGGAGATGGTGGGCTTCCGCGCTGACTTGTCAACGCCCGCACCGCAAAAGCGTTCAGATCATCACCAACAGCAGAGACCGCATCCTCGTGCCTCCGATGACGTGGTCCGGTACCCCACTTGGACCAAGGTCAATGCCATGTAACGTGCACAATGTCGGTCCTTGGGTGGGAGTTCGTGCATCGGTGTAGCTTTCGGGGGACCATCCGGCGCAACATGGATGAACTCGAGGATGTCTGGACCCGCACCGATGTGCACCTTGTGGTGCGGCTGGCCGTGGCGGCAGGCATCGGCTTCCTGATCGGCTTGGAGCGCGAGTTCGCCAAGCGCGTGCGCGAGAAGCCCGCGGACCCCTCGCCGCTGGTGGAGAAGCAGTTCGCCGGGCTGCGCACCTTCACGCTGATCGCGCTGCTGGGCTTCCTCGCCGCCCTCTCGGCCCACAACCTCGGCGCCTGGTTCTTCGGGATCATCCTCGCGGGCTTCATCGCCCTGCTGGTCACCTCCTATGTGGCCAGCATCCGCAAAGGCGAGATCGGCGCCACATCCGAGATCACCGCGCTGATCACCTTCCTGCTGGGAGGGCTCGCCTACGAGGGGCACCTGCTCTTCATCATCATCGTGGCCGTGCTGGTGCTGCTGCTTCTGTCGTTCAAGCTGCCATTGCACCGCTTCGTCACCATGCTCACCGAGCAGGAGGTGCGGGCCATCATCGAGTTCGTGATCATCTCCGTGCTGGTGCTGCCCTTCCTGCCCAACGAAGGCTATGGACCGAACGGCACGTGGAACCCCAAGGAGATCTGGACCATGGTGATCCTGGTCTCGGGCATCAGCCTGGTGGGCTACCTGCTGGCCAAGGTGATGGGCACCCACCGCGGTACGCTGCTGGCCGGTGTCATCGGCGGACTGGTGTCCAGCACGGCCGTGGCGCTGAGCTTCGCACGCAAAGGCCATGACCAGACCTCTGGCGCAAGACACCTCGCCCTGGGCATCATCGCGGCCGCCGCCATCATGTTCCTGCGCATGCTGCTGGAGCTTTATGTGGTGAACAAGGCACTGGCATTGACGTTGACCCTGCCGTTGGCCTTCATCGCGGCCACAGGACTCATCACCGCATGGTGGATGCAACGGTCCAACAAGCACCAGCCCGAAACACAGCCCCTGCTCACCAACCCGCTCAACTTCCGGGTGGCCTTGCAGTTCGCCGTGCTCTACGCGCTGGTGCGCTGGCTGGTGGTATGGGCCGATGAACGCTTCGGACAGGCGGGCACCTATGTGGCCGGGGCGCTGGCCGGCATCACGGACGTTGACGCCATCACCCTGAGCATGGCGCGCATGGCCAGGGAGGCCTCCTGGGAAACGGAGGCGATGATCACCATCCTGATCGCTGCCACGGTGAACACCCTGGTGAAGTTCACGATCGTGATGGTGGTAGGTGGCGCAGAAATGCGGCGGCTGGTCACCCCGGGGTTCGTGGGCATGGCCGTGGCTGCAGCGGCAGGGATGGTGTGGGTGGCGGTGCGGTGAACCGCGCCCCGATCAATACCCCGCCAACCGTTCCACCGCCGCCTTCAACCTCCCCTTCGGCAGGAAACCCTGTTCCAACGGCACCGCGAAAGGCACGGGGGTATCCCAGCTGGCCACGCGCACGATCGGCGCGTCCAGGTATTCGAAGGCCTGTTCGGCGATGATGGCCGCCAGATCGCCGCCGAAACCTGCCGTCAGCGTATCCTCGTGCAGCAACAGCACCTTGCCGGTCTTCTTCACGCTGGCCAGAATGGTGTCCACATCCAACGGCACCAAGGTGCGCAGGTCGATGATGTCGATGTCGATGCCGGTCTCCTCCTGCACGGCCGTGGCCCAGTGCACGCCCATGCCGTAGGTGATGATGCTCAGCGCATCGCCCTCCCGCACCACGCGTGCCTTGCCGAAAGGGATGGCGTAGGGCTGCTCGGGTACCGGTCCGCTGATGCTGCGGTACATGGCCTTGTGCTCGAAGAACATCACCGGATTCGGGTCTTCGAAGGCGGTCATCAGCAGGCCTTTGGCATCGTAGGGGTTGCTGGGGTAGGCCACCTTCAGGCCGGGCGTCTTCACGAACCACATCTCATTGCTCTGGCTGTGGAAGGGCCCCGCCCCCACCCCCGCGCCGGTGGGCATGCGCACCACCACATCGGCGTTCTGCCCCCAGCGGTAGTGGATCTTCGCCAGGTTGTTGCAGATCTGCGTCATGCCCTCGCTCACGAAGTCGGCGAACTGCATCTCCATCATGGCCTTCATGCCCTTGATGCTGAGTCCCAGCGCCGCGCCCAGGATGGCGCTCTCACACAACGGCGTGTTGCGCACACGCTCCTTGCCGAACTTCTCCACGAAACCCTCAGTGATCTTGAAGGCCCCGCCGTACTCGGCGATGTCCTGCCCCATCAGCACCAGCTGCGGATGGCGCTCCATGCTTTGCGCCAGACCTTGTTGGATGGCGTCGATGAAGCGTTTCTCGGGGTGGTCTCCGGTAATCTGTTGTCCGTTGTCAGTTGTCAGGGGCGGACGGACAACTGACAACTGAGAACTGTCAACTTCCGGCGCGTACACATCCGCCAGCTCCCGCTCCACCACGTACACCGGCTCCGGTTCCTCGAACGCCACCTTCAGGTCCGCTTCAATACCGTCCTTCAACCGCTTGCGGATCTCGTCGCGCTTGGCGATGCTGAGCACACCCGTGGCCACCAGCCAGCTTTCGTAATTCGCCACGGGATCCTTCCGGCCCCACTCCTCGAACAACTCCTTGGGCACGTACTTGGTGCCGCTGGCCTCCTCGTGGCCGCGCATGCGGAAGGTCATGCACTCCACCAGCACCGGCCGCGGGTTCTCGCGCACGCTGTTGGCCCACCAGGCCAGCGCATCGTACACCTCCAGGATGTTGTTGCCCGCCAGTTGCACCGTTTCGATGCCGTAGCCGATGGCCTTGTCGGTGAACTGCTTCATGCGGAACTGCTCGCTGCTGGGCGTGCTCAGTCCATAGCCGTTGTTCTCGATGATGAACAGCACCGGCAGGTCCCACACGGCGGCCACGTTCACGCTCTCGTGGAAATCGCCCTCGCTGGTGGCGCCATCGCCGGTGAAGACGATCGTGCAGCGGTTCTCCTTCTTCAGCTTGTGGGCCAGGGCGATGCCGTCGGCGATGCCCATCTGCGGCCCCAAGTGGCTGATCATGCCCACCACCTTGTGCTCCTGGCTGCCGAAGTGGAAGCTGCGTTCGCGGCCCTTGCTGTAGCCCGTGGCCTTGCCCTGCCACTGCGCGAACAGCTTCCGGAAGTGCATACCCCGTGTGGTGAACACGCCCAGGTTGCGGTGCATCGGCAGGATGTACTCATCCTCCTGCAGGGCCATGGTGGCGCCCACGGCGATGGCCTCCTGTCCGATGCCGCTGAACCACTTGCTGATCTTGCCCTGCCGCAGCAGGCTCAGCATTTTCTCCTCGATGATGCGCGGATACACCAGCTTCTCGTAGGTGCTGATGAGGAACTCGTCCGTGTGGGTGCCCCGCTCATAGCGGAGCTGGCGCTCGTCGGTGGTGGGGAATGACATGGGGTGCTGATCGCGGCGCAAAGGTATCCGGGGCCACCACCGATAACCATTGCGGCTTGTGCCGATCTTCGCCGCCATGCGCGCCGGTCCCCTCACCGTGTTGCTGCTCCGCCTGGGGCTGGTGTTGGCGATACACGGCCTGTTGCGGCTGTTGTTCGTGTGGCACAACGCGGCCATGTTCCCCGCCGTGCCGATGGCCGCGCATATCGGCGGCCTTCGTTTCGACCTCTTCGCCTTGGCCTGGATGAACCTGCCCTGGGTGGTGTTGGTCCTGTTGTTTCCGCGCCCCGGCCGGGTGTTGGAACGAGCCGGACTGGTGCTTTTCCTTGTCATCAATGGACTGGGTATCCTCGCGAACACGGTGGACGTGGGCTACTATGCCTTCACGCTGCGGCGCAGCACGAGCGATCTGCTCACGATCGCCACGGGGGGCGGCGACCTGATGGACCTGGCGCCCACCTTCCTCGTGGGCTACTGGTACCTGGTGCTCGCGTTCCTTGCGGCCATAAGCCTGATGGTGTGGGGATACCGCGCGATCGGCCGGTTGGACCAAGGCCATCCGATACCCTTGGGCTGGCGCCTGGGGTGGCGTTCCACGGCTCTTGTTCTCCTTGTGATCGCATCAAGGGGGGGGCTTCAACTGATGCCCTTACAGCCCATGGATGCTACGCGGCATGCCGGTCCCAGCCTGGCGCCGGTGGTGCTCTCAACCCCTTACACCATGCTGATGAGTTTCGGCAAGCCATCGCTCGCGGAACGCCATTACATGCCGCAGGAGGAGGCCGATCGGCTGTGGCCCGTGGTACATCATCACAGGGCCGGCCACCAGCACGCGCCCGGCATGCCCGATCGCCCCAATGTGGTGATCATCATTCTGGAGAGCTTTTCGGCCGTTTACAGTGGCACCTTGTCCGGCGACCAGAGTTGGATGCCTTTCCTGGATTCCCTGATGGGCGCAGGCATCAACTTCACCCGGGCGTATGCCAACGGCCGGCGCAGCATCGACGGCATACCCGCCATCCTGGCCTCCATGCCTGAGTTGATGGACGAGGCCTTCCTATCCTCACGATATGCTGCGACGCCATTCACCTCGCTGGCGCATCTCCTTGACGCGCGTGGCTATGGTACCAGCTTCTACCATGGCGGGCGCAACGGCACCATGGGCCTCGATGGATTCACGCGGTCGGCGGGGTTCCAGCGCTATGTGGGCATGAACGAGTACCCGGGCGGGGCCAAGGACTTCGATGGTCAGTGGGGGATCCGCGACCGGCCCTTCCTGCGATTCTGGGCGGAGGAACTAGCGCGTGAACCGCAACCCTTCCTCAGCACGGTCTTCACGCTCAGCAGCCACCACCCCTACCGTTTGCCCAAGGCGGAAACCGAGCGATTCGCCCGCGGCACACAGGATATACACCCCACGCTGCTGTATGCAGATGACGCGCTGCGTGGATTCTTCCGCACCGCGCAGGACATGCCGTGGTATGGGAACACGCTGTTCGTCATCACCGCGGACCACACCGCCGATCTGGAACGCACGGGCAAACATGGTGACCTGCCCATCGATTATTGGGTGCCGCTGCTCTTCGTAGCGCCTTGGATCACCCCTGCGGCCGTGGAACACGCCACCCAGCACATCGATATCCTGCCCACTGTCATGGCCATGATCGGCCACCCCGATCCCTTCTTCAGCTTCGGCCATGATGCGCTCGCCAGCACGACCCCGGCGTGTGCCGTCTGGGTCAACAACGGCATCTACACCATCATCGATGCGCAGATGCGACTCAGGTTCGATGGTACACAGGTGGTAGGGAGTCACCCGGCCGGCAGCGGCTCGGGGCCGTCCGCCGGACAGGAAGAACACGCAGCGCGCCTGGAGCAACGCTTGAAGGCCGCGATCCAACAGTTCAACCATCACCTCTTGAACGGAACACTCGTGGCCAAACCCGTTCCCGAATGAAGGCGATGCTGGTGATGAATCCCCGTGCGGGGAAGAAGCAGGCGCTCACGGTACAGGAGCTGGCCGCACGCATCGCGGCTGAACTGGGCGTGACGCTCACCGTCCATACCATCGGCGGCATTGGCCATGGCACCGAACTGGCGCGCCAGGCGGTGGCCGAGGGTTACCAGCGAGTGATCAGCGTGGGCGGGGACGGCACCAACAACAGCATCGCGAAGGGCTTGATCGGCACGGAGGTGGCGCTGGGTGTGGTGCCCATGGGCAGTGGTAATGGGTACGCGCGTTCCATCGGACTTCCATTGAAGCCGGAAGCGGCGCTGCGGCACGCCTTCACCGCGCCACCGAAGCGCATGGATGTCTGTTACCTGAACGACCATCCCTTCCTCGGCACGGCGGGCATCGGCTTCGATGCACGCGTGGCCGACAAGTTCGACAAGAGCAGCACGCGCGGCATGTTCACCTATGCGCGCATCATCGTGCAGGACATCTTCGGTTCACCGGCCATGCCTGTGGAAGTCCAAGTGGATGGCCGCACCATCGCACAGCAAGTGTTGATGCTCGTCTTCTGCAACACACGCGAGTTCGGCAACGGCGCGGACATCAGCCCCGGTTCCAAACCTGACGATGGCATCGCGGAATTACGCCTTGTCCGTAAGCCACCGTTCTTCCAACTGGTGAAGGCCTTCTACGACGTGTACAACCACCGAGCGGACGGCAACCCGAACGTGACGAACATCCCGGCCACAGTAGCCTTCGTGAAACAGGCCGGCACGCTGGCGCACCTGGACGGCGAGCCCTTGGAGATCGGGCACGAGGTGCGGTTCAGGCTGGAGCCGGAGGTACTGTGGGTAGTGGGGTGATCACCTACCACTCCCCGGCCCTCCCTGCCCACCCTGCTGCTCCTGCATCGGATTCGACCTTCCGCCGCGCCACTCGCCGCGTTTGAACACATCGAACCGTGTCGGCACCATGCGCGGCGGCCAGGCGTTGTTGTTGAGGTCGGTGTCGGCGGTCTCCAGGAAGGGGTCGAGCACTACGCCGGTCACGTCCTTGTCCTTGATGAAGACCTTGCTGATGCTGTCGCTGGTCTTCCAGATCTCGGCGGGGATGCGTTCGACCTCGGTGCTGCCATCGGCGTAGGTCCACTCCAGGATCAGCGGCATCACCAGCCCGCCGATGTTCTCGAAGCTGAGTTCGTAGAAGTGCAGGTCGCGCTCCAGCAGGGCTTTTTCCTCAGGCGTGAGGCGCGCCATCATCTTGTCGTAGGCTTCCTGCATGCGCGGCGTGGCGGTGAGCGGGTCGTAGCTGTTGTAGAAGTCGCGCGTGGCGTGGTCGCGCATCACCACGGTCTCGAAGGCTTCGCGGTTGCGCTCATTGCCGAGCTCACGGGGTTGCGCAGCGCGATCGGCCTTGGCAAGTTCCTCGCGGGCCTTGGGGTCCAGCGGCTTCACGCGCATGTAGCGCAGGTTGGTGAGGGCGATGTCCACGTGGTCGGTGGTGAAGAACCAGCCACGCCAGAACCAGTCGAGGTCCACGGCGCTGGCGTCCTCCATGGTGCGGAAGAAGTCGGCCGGTGTGGGGTGCTTGAACTTCCAGCGTTCGCAGTAGGTCTTGAAGGCGTGGTCGAAGAGCTCGCGGCCCATCACCGTTTCGCGCAGGATGTTGAGCGCGGTGGCGGGCTTGCCGTAGGCGTTGTTGCCGAACTGCGTGATGCTCTCGCTGTTGGTCATGATGGGTTCGATGCCGCTCTTGTCACCCTTCATGTAGTCCACGATGTGGCGCGCCGGTCCGCGGCGGCTGGGGTAGTCGTGGTCCCACTCCTGCTCGGTGAGGTACTGCACGAAGGTGTTGAGGCCCTCGTCCATCCAGGTCCACTGGCGCTCGTCGCTGTTGATGATCATGGGGAAGAAGGTGTGCCCCACTTCGTGGATGATCACGCCGATCATGCCGTACTTGGTGCGCTCGCTGTAGGTGCCGTCCTTCTCGGGTCGTCCGCCGTTGAAGCTGAGCATGGGGTACTCCATGCCGATGCGGTCCGTGTGCACACTGATGCAGACCGGGTACGGGTAATCCACTGTGAATTTGCTGTAGGTCTTCACGGTGTGGGCCACCACTTTGGTGCTGTATTTCTCCCACAGCGGGTTGCCCTCCTTGGGGTAGAGGCTCATGCACAGCACGTTGTTGCCGCCCACGGGCTGGTTCATGCCATCCCAGATGAACTTTCGGCTGCTGGCGAAGGCGAAGTCGCGCACGTTCTTCGCTTGGAAGACCCAAGTTTTCTTGCCGGTGGCCTTCTTCTTCTCGGCCTCGCGGGCCTCGTCCTCGGTCACGATCATAACCGGTTCAGTGGCGGTGCGCGCTTTGGCCAAACGTTCGCGCTGGGTGGCGGTGAGCACGGCGCTTTCATTCTGGAGCGTTCCGGTGGCCGTTACGATGTGGTCGCTGGGCACGGTGATGGCCACTTTGTAGTCGCCGAAGGTGAGCGTGAACTCGCCCTGGCCCAGGAACTGCTTGTGCTGCCAGCCCTGGTAGTCGGCATACACGGCCATGCGGGGGAAGAACTGCGCGATGGTATAGAGGTAGTTGCCGTCCTCCTCGAAGTACTCGTAACCTGCGCGGCCGCCGTGCTTCATGCGGTCCTGCACCGGGTACCACCAATCGATCTTGAAGCTGTACGTGCCGTTGGGCGCCAGGGTACGCGGCAGGTCGATGCGCATCATGGTCTTGTTGATGGTGTACTTCAGCGCCTTGCCACTGGCATCGGTGACCTTGGTGATGCGGTAGCCGCCATCGAATACATTGGCCATGCGAGCGATCTGTTCCACCGACATGGAATCGCTGAGGGTGCCCGTGCGGATCTTGTGGCTGTCGCTGTCCTTGGCGCGCATGTTCTGGTCCAGTTGGATCCAGAGGTAGTCCAGCTTGTCCGGGCTGTAGTTGTAATAGGTGACCGTCTCGCTGCCGGTGACGGTCTGCTTGTCGTCGTCGAGCTCCACGCGGATGTCGTGGTCGGCCTTCTGCTGCCAGTATTGGTGGCCGGGTGCCCCGCTGGCGGTGCGGTAGGTGTTGGGTGTGGGCAGCTCCCATTCCAACTGGCGGAACTTGTCGCGGCCGTAGCGGGGGGAATCCTGGGGAAATACCGTTGTGCAGATCAAGAGGGCCGCAGTGGCGGCGAGGAAGTGCAGGCGATGCATGTTGGCGAAGGTAGTGGTGAGTGGCGAGTGTCCGGCGCACGGTCCGACCCATTGCGTGGCGAGTGAATGTCCCCGCTGAAATCGGTCGTCTTGGGGGCATCCACTCGCCACTCGTTGCTCGCCACTCACCACACCTTCCCCACCTTTGCCGTACATGAAGACCTTGCTGCTGGCACACGGGCTGGTCGGAGCGCTGCTGCTCCACGACTTCTACGTCTCCATCTGCACCATCCGGCACAACCCGGAGACCCGCACGCTGGACATCACCTGGCGGATGACGACCCATGACCTTGAACACACCCTCCTGCCCGAAAGCGGCGACCGCGACCTGAAGCTGGGCACTGGGAAGGAGCTTCCCGAAGCCGACAGCCTGATCGCCGGATACCTGCTGCGGCACCTGAAGCTGAACATGGACGGCAGGCCATTGCAGGCGAAGTATCTCGGCAAGCAAGTGGAGATGGACGACCTCTATGGCTACCTGCAAGTGGATGACGTGGGATACCTCGGTGCGCTCACCGTGCATGCAACGCTGCTGCAGGACCTCTTCGATGAGCAGGAGAACGTGGTGCATCTGGAGGCTGGGGGCAGGACGCGTTCGCACAGTTTCCTGATCAACGGGTCACCGTACACTTTCGCCACTGTGCCCTGATGGACGAGGGAGCGATCACCACAAGAAAGGAGAAGGCGGCCTTCGTCTCCCGCACCCTCGCCAGGCTTTACCCGCGAACCAGCATCCCCCTGGACCACCAGGACCCCTTCACCCTGCTGGTGGCGGTGGTGCTCAGCGCGCAATGCACCGACAAGAAGGTGAACGAGATCACGCCGCTGCTCTTCGCCAAGGCGCGTACCCCGCAGCAAATGGTGAAGTTGACGGTGCAGGAGATCGAGGACATCATACGCCCGTGCGGTCTTGCGCCGGCCAAATCGAAGGGCATCCATGGGCTTTCCAAGATCATTCTGGACAAGCATGGAGGGAAGGTGCCGGACTCGATCACCGCCTTGGAAGCCCTGCCCGCCGTGGGCCACAAGACCGCCAGCGTGGTGATGGTGCAGGCCTTCGGAGTACCTGCCTTCCCGGTGGATACGCACATCCACCGGCTGGCATGGCGCTGGGGGCTCAGCACAGGCAAGAGCGTGGAGCATACCGAGGCCGACCTGAAGAAACTCTTCCCCAAGGAGGAATGGGCGGACCTGCACCTGCGGATCATCTACTTCGGGCGTGAACACTGTCCGGCCAAGGGGCACGATCCGCGGAAGTGTCCCATCTGCAGCGTGATCGGGCGGAAGGCCCTGTTCAAGTGAGACCTTCCGCCGGTCGTGCCTTCGGAAGCATGCGCGCGCTGCTTCTCCTGCCGCTGTTGATCGCCTGCAAAGGCCCCGGCTTCGTGGCAGGCGCGGCCGACGATCAGGAGTACATTTTCGTGCTCAACAGCGGGCGTTCCTTCATGCGTATCCTGCCCACGGCTCGGGCACCGGTCTACGAAGGTGCCTTCATGCATATCGATCCCCGCCACCGCGTACTCGGCCAGGATGTGATCCTCATCCATCCGCGCTTCCCCATCAACCCGCACGACCTGGAGCAGCTGCGTGTGGCAAGACGCTTCCCGGGCAGACGCGCCCCGGACTACTTCCTGTGGGTGCCGCCGGGCCAGGAGCTGGCTATCGTTGACCAGGAAGCCGATGAACTGGTCCATGTGGGGCCGCAGACGTGGATCAGGCCCAACGAGTTCCGCCTGGTGTTCCGGCGGCCGGTCGAGCGCCCGTGAAGCGCGATCTTCGTGCACCGTTCCGCATGGGCACCCTCGGTTACTACATCGCGCTGCCGTTCATCTATGGCATCTCCCTGTTGCCCTTCCCCCTGCTTTACCTGTTCTCCGACCTGTGCTACCTGCTCGTATACCGCGTGATGGGCTACCGGAAGACCGTGGTGCTCACCAACCTGCGCAACAGCTTCCCGGAGAAGAGCGAGCAGGAGATACGCGCCATCGCGGCCCGGTTCTACCGCTGGTTCTGTGACCTCACCCTGGAGACCCTGAAGACCCTGACCGTATCGCCGGAAGCGGTGCGGCGGCGGATCGCCTTCGAGGGCGTCGACATCCTGCGGGAATACGCCAGGCAGGACCGCAGCATCATCCTGGTCCTGGGCCACTTCGGCAACTGGGAACTCGCCGGTGCCAGGTACAGCCAGGAGAAGGACATCCCCCTGCTGTATGTCATCTACCACCCGCTGGCGAACAAGCGGTTCGACAAGTTGATCACGCATGCCCGCACCCGGCATGGCACCCGCCTCTACCCCATGCGCGAGGCCAGCAAGCTGATGCTGCGCGACAAGCACCTGCTTACCGCCACGGCCTTCATCGCCGACCAGACCCCTTCCCCCCAGCGCGCCTATTGGATGACCTTTCTTGGACAGGACACCCCCGTATTCCCAGGTACTGAAGCCCTCAGCCGCAAGCTGGACCAGCCGGTGATCTATATCAGCATCACCCGGCCCAGGCGCGGGTTCTACCACATGCAAGTGGAAACCCTTGTGCCTGAGCCCCGAAGCACCCGGGAAGGAGAGATCACGGAGATCCATACCCGGCGATTGGAACGAGATAT
The DNA here is from genome assembly GCA_026129465.1 of Flavobacteriales bacterium. Lineage (NCBI taxonomy): Bacteria > Pseudomonadati > Bacteroidota > Flavobacteriia > Flavobacteriales > Flavobacteriales bacterium. The sequence continues at coordinate 3,798,892 of JAHCIA010000001.1, read as the reverse complement.
CCGACTTCATCCCGACCTTTGGCTCTGGACACACAAACGATGGAAGCACAAACGGCCCGCCGTGTGACCGACCGGACCAACCCTGAAGACAGGGACCTGATCCTGGCCACACGTCCATTCGCCCAGGAAGTGCGCTGGCGCAGCTGGCTGGAACTGGTCATCGCCCTGGCCGTGGCGGTGGGTTTCTACTGGGCCATCTTCCACTTTGAACCCCTTTGGGCCAAGGCCCTCTTCGGTGTTCTGGCAGGGTTGACGCTGGTGCGCCTCTTCATCCTCTACCACGACCATCAGCACCGCACCATCCTCAACCGCAGTCCGCTGGCCAACGCCTTCTTCTATGTGTTCGGCATGTTCATGCTCAGCCCGCCGAGCATCTGGAAGCGCAGCCACGACCACCACCACAAGCACAACAGCAAGCTCTACACTACAAGCATCGGTTCCTTCCCCGTGGTGACCTTGGAGAAATTCCGCAGCCTGGGTCCCGGTGAGCGTTTCGCCTACCTCTTCATCCGCCACCCCTTCGCCATCCTCTTCGGCTACGTGTTCGTGTTCATCATCGGCATGTGCTTGAGTTCCTTCATCAGCAACCGCGGACGGCATTGGGACAGCCTCCTCACCCTGGTGCTCCATGCCGCTATGGGCTGGGCCGCCTGGTATTTCTTCGGCTGGCAGATCCTGGTCTTCGCATTCTTCCTGCCCTACCTGGTCACCTTCGCCTTGGGCAGCTACCTGTTCTACGCCCAGCACAATTTCCCCGGTGTGGTCTTCGCCCACAAGGATGGCTGGAGCTACGTGAAGGCCGCGCTGGACAGCAGCAGCTTCATGCGCATGGGCCCGGTGATGCGCTGGTTCACCGGCAACATCGGCTTCCATCACATCCACCACCTCAACGCCCACATCCCCTTCTACCGTCTGCCCGAGGTCTACAGGGCCATTCCCGCCTTGCGGCAGGCGAAGACCACCTCGCTGGCCCCGGCGGATATCGTGCGTTGCTTCCGGTTGAAGGTCTGGGACCCCGACCGCGGCCGCATGATAGGCATGCGGGAGATGGCCGCTTGATACCCCCATACGGACAAGCCCCCGAGGCATTCGCTTCGGGGGCTTGCCTTTCCGGCTTGGCCGGGGGTCAGTTCAGCACCAAGGCGATCTCTCCTACCGGCGGAGCAACCACCACCTTCACCGCCCGGGAATAACCCAGTATCATGCGGATGGTGGACTGCCGGGGGCCTGGCTGGAGGTCGATCGTCATGGGCCTGCGGATACGTCGCGACTTCTTTCCGAGCGTAGAATTTGTCATCAAGAGGGGTTTGGTGGTTTCACTTGACCATGAACGGGGTTATCGGGGCGGTATTGCATACCCGTTGGAGGGAAGTTGGCAGGTGCCAGGCCACCCCCACGCAGGGGGGCCAAAAAAGGACTCCCGTTGCCCGGTGTTCCACCGCGCAACGGGAGCCCAAATGGCCGATGGCCCTCAGGCCCGGTCCAGCACCATCTCGTACTTGCGGATCATCTTCCGCATGTTGATCAGCGCGTAGCGCATGCGGCCCAAAGCGGTGTTGATGCTCACATCGGTGTGCTCGGCGATCTCCTTGAAGCTCATGCCCAGGTAGGTGCGCATGATCACCACTTCGCGCTGCTCCTCGGGCAGGTGGTCGATGAGTTTGCGCACGTCCGCATCGATCTGCAGGTTCACCATACGCTGCTCCACGTTCTTGCCGGGCTGGGACCGCGTGGCGAACACATCGTGGTCATCCGTGCTGCGCACCAGGGGCATCTTCTTGTTGCGGCGGAAGTGGTCGATCACCAGGTTGTGCGCGATGCGCATCACCCAGGGAAGGAACTTCCCCTCCTCGTTGTACTTGCCGGTCTTCAGGGTATGCACCACCTTGATGAAGGCCTCCTGGAAGAGGTCCTCGGCGATCTCGCGGTCGCGCACCATCAGGTAGATGTGCGACCACACCTTCCGCTTGTGGCGGTGGAGCAATGTCTCGAAGGCTTTTTCATCCCCTTCGAGATACAGACGTACGAGTTCCTGGTCGTTGAGCACCTTCGTAAGCATGGCCTTCCCGTTTTGGTCCGTAAAGGATCGTCGTGATCGGGGTAGAGGTCCTGCTTATCGGCGAAGGGTGTTGGTTGGTGCTCTTCCGGGAATGTGACCCGGGGATATCGTTCAGTAGACGTTACCGACCGGAGGAACGCTGCCTGTGAGGGGCATATTGCGTGCCTTGCTCCGGATAGGCGACAGCCCAAAGATAGCCGCACGCCCCAAGCGCGGCAAGCCGGTGCCTAATTTCGCGGCCCGCTTCCTGAAGGGAACCCCACCCTTGCCTTCCCCGACCCCGATCCACAGCGCCAAGAGCCAGGCCAACGGCCAACAGGCTGGCGTGCGCAAACCCCATGGCGGCATGATCCGCGTGCAGGGTGCGCGCGTCCACAATCTGCAGAACATCGATGTGGACATCCCCCGCGGCAAGCTGGTGGTGATCACCGGGCTGAGCGGCAGCGGCAAAAGCAGTCTCGCCTTCGACACCCTCTTCGCAGAAGGGCAACGGCGCTATGTGGAAAGCCTGAGCAGCTATGCGCGGCAATTCATGGGGCGGCTGGAGAAACCGGACGTGGACCGCATCCTGCGCATCAGCCCGGCCATCGCCATCGAACAGAAGGTGATGGGCAGCAATCCGCGCAGCACCGTGGGCACCAGCACGGAGGTCTACGACCACCTCAAGCTGCTCTTCGCGCGTGCCGGCCGAACCTGCAGCCCCATCAGTGGTCGCGTGGTGAAACGCCATACCGTGGACGATGTGGTGGCGGGGGTGAACGGCTATGCCGCCGATTCCACCGTGCTGATGCTCGCGCCCATCCATGTGCCTGCAGGACGTGGGGCCGCCGAGCACCTCGATATCCTTCAGCAACAAGGTTTCGCGCGTGTGCACGATGGTGAGGCCGTGCACCGCATCGAGGACCTGCTCGCGAAGAAGAAGGCCCTGAAGGGCACCTGGTTCCTGGTGCTTGACCGCATTGTGGTGGCACCGGGTGACAGCGAGACCGAAAGCCGCGTGGCCGACAGTGCTGAAGCGGCCTTTTTCGAGGGCCAGGGGGAACTGATCCTGCTGGGCGAGGATGGCCGCCAGATGGGCTTCAGCGACCGCTTTGAGCTGGATGGCATCCACTTCGAGGAACCCAGCCCCAACCTGTTCAGCTTCAACGACCCGGTGGGCGCCTGCCCCCGTTGCGAAGGCTACGGCAGCATCATCGGCATCGACCCCGACCTGGTGGTGCCCGACAAGCGCCTGAGCCTTTATGATGGTTGCGTGGCCCCCTGGCGCGGCGAAAAGCTCAGCGAGTGGCAGGCCGACTTCATCCGCGACAGCGCCAAACAGGACTTTCCCATCCACCGCCCCTACCGCGAATTGACCACCGCACAGCGCGACCTGCTGTGGAAGGGCGCCAAGGGTCTGCATGGCATCGACGCGTTCTTCCGATATGTGGAGGAGAAGAGCTACAAGATCCAGTACCGGGTGCTGGCCAGCCGCTACCGGGGCAAGACCACCTGTCCGGATTGCGAGGGCGGGCGCCTGCGCAGGGAGGCGCGCTACGTGAAGGTGGGTGGACACGACATCTCCGAACTGGCGCGCATGCCCATCAGCGATCTCCATACCTTCTTCGAGGAGTTGCGGCTCGATGAGCACGACGCGCGCATCGCCGACCGGCTGCTGAAGGAGATCCGCAACCGGCTGCGCTACTTGGTGGACGTGGGCGTGGGCTACCTGACGCTGGACCGCCGGAGCAACACCCTCAGCGGTGGTGAAACGCAACGGATCGATCTCGCCACATCCCTCGGCAGCAGCCTGGTGGGCAGTCTCTACATCCTGGACGAACCCAGTATCGGCCTGCACCCCCGCGATACGCGGCGGCTCATCGGCGTGCTGGAACGACTGCGCGACCTGGGCAACACGGTGATCGTGGTGGAACACGATGAAGAGATGATGCGCGCCGCCGACCACATCATCGACATGGGGCCGATGGCCGGCACGCACGGCGGCCAGGTGGTCTTCAGCGGCACGCACGCCGATCTGCTGCACAGCGAAAGCCTCACGGCGCGCTACCTCACCGGCCGTGAACGGATCGCGATCCCGGAGCGCCGCCGGGCGGTGAAGGACAAACTGGTGCTGAAGGGCGCCCGTGAGCACAACCTGAAGGACCTGGACGTGGAGTTCCCGCTGAACATGCTCACCGTGGTCACGGGTGTGAGCGGCAGCGGCAAGACCACCTTGGTGAAGCGCGTGCTGCATCCGGCGTTGAAACGCGCGCTGGAAGGCTTTGGCGAGCGGCCCGGCGAACACGGCGCGCTGGAAGGCGACATCAAGCGCGTGCAGGCCGTGGAACTGGTGGACCAGAACCCCATTGGCCGCAGCAGCCGAAGCAACCCGGTCACCTACGTGAAGGCTTGGGACGAGATCCGCCAACTGTTCAGCGAGACCGAGACCGCCAAGGCGCGCGGCTACAAGCCCAGCTTCTTCAGCTTCAATGTGGAGGGCGGCCGATGCCCCGAGTGCCAGGGCGAGGGTGTCACGCACATCGAGATGCAGTTCATGGCCGACATCAGCCTCACGTGCGACGCCTGCAAAGGCAAGCGCTTCCGGGAGGAGATCCTGGACGCGCGCTATGCGGGCCGCGATGTCGCCGATGTGCTGGACATGACCGTGGACGACGCGATCGCCTTCTTCCGGGAGAACGCGCCACGCGACAAGGCCAGTGAGCGCGTGGTGAACAAACTGCTGCCGCTGCAGGAAACGGGCCTGGGCTATGTGAAACTGGGCCAGAGCAGCAGCACACTCAGTGGCGGCGAGGCGCAACGCATCAAGCTCGCCAGCTTCCTGGGCAAGGGCCAGGACGAGAAGCCCACGCTCTTCATCTTCGACGAACCCACCACCGGCCTGCACTTCCACGATGTGGCCAAGTTGCTGAAAGCCTTCGCCATGCTCCTCGCGAACGGCCACAGCCTCATCGTCATCGAGCACAACACGGAGGTGGTCAAGTGCGCCGACCACGTCATCGACCTGGGACCGGAAGGCGGCGAAGCAGGTGGGCACATCGTGTTCACCGGCACCCCGGAAGCACTGGCGGCCTGCGAAGCATCGCGGACCGCCAGGTTCCTCAAGCTTTGACCACGGGCATTACCGCAGCAGCGTCACGTGCCCGGTGCGCGTGGTAAGCTCCTCGTCCGAACAGCGGTCCTTGAAGGAGATCACGTAGTAGTAGGTGCCATCCGGCACCTTGGAGCCGGAATTGTCCAGGCCACCATTCCACCCCAGCAGCGGGTTGGTGCTCTCGAACATCATCTGGCCCCAGCGGTTGAAGATCTCCATCTTGAAACGTTCCAAGTAGTTGCCGTCCACCTTGAAGGAATCATTCAGGCCGTCGCCATTGGGGCTGAAAACATTGGGCACATTGGTCACACTTTCCGAGAGGGTGATGCGCTCCACCTGGATGGTGTCGCGCACGATGCAGCCCAGTGTGTCCACCGCGAAATAGAAATACTCGCCACTGTCCTCCACGGTGATCGTGGGCGTGGTGGCGCCGTTGTTCCACAGCACGGTGGAGACCGGGAAGGGCACGGACAACGACACGGGGTCGCCGGGGCAGGCGAGCACATCGGGCAGGCCTGGGGGCGGCGGCTGCAGGGCTACAACCACGGTGTCGCTTCCCACACAGATGCCTTCGGTCACGATCACCCAGTAGGTGCCGGCCTGGCTCACGGTGATCGTCTGGCTTGTGGCCCCTGTACTCCAATTGTATGTATCGAAACCAGGGCCTGCGTCGACCAGGATGGATACGCCATCGCAGATCGACGCCACGGGCGGCAGCTCTATTTCGATGGATGGTACCTCCAATTCGATGGTCTGGGTGATGGAGGCCGTTGCGCCGCACAATGGGTCGGTCACCGTCAAGGTCACTTCATAGGTGCCGGGGCCGGGATAGGTGTGCAAGGGGTTGGTGGTGCTGCTGGTGGATCCGTCACCAAAGAGCCAGCCGTAGTTCATGCCGGGCGTGCCCATGTTGAAGAACTCCGCAGAGGAACCCTGGCAATCGCTGGTGGCGGCCCAATCGAACATGGCCTCCACCTCCGGCGGATCGATGATGGTCACGGACACGTAGGCCGTATCGGCGAAGTTGCAGGAGTTCTCGTCCGTGCCGATCAGCATCACGGTATACTCACCTGGTGCACCGTAGGTGTGGGTGATGGGTGTGCCGGTGAGCCCCGTGGTGCCGTCGCCCAGGTCCCACCACCAATCGGAGGCGGTACCAACGGCGGTGAATATCACCGGCGAACCGAGGCAGGCGGTGAGCCCACTGGCGTCCACGTCGATGCCCACGATCACCGCCTGCTCGAAGTCGATCTTGAAGACACCGAGATTGCAGTTGTTGCTGTTGTTGGTGTTGCTCCAGACACCTGGGGTGGTGGGATACGAGAGCAGGCCGCAACCGGCGCACACGGCCTGGTAAACGATGCCATTCTTGTCGAAGCGGCTGGTGCCGCCGTCCACGTGTTCGGCGCTGGTGCCGCCGAAGAAGGTGGCGTAGCCCAATGCCTCCCCCTCGGGCTGCAGCATCATCAGGTAGAAGTCGCTTCCGTTGGTGGTGCTTTGGAAGGCGTCGGGCGTCACCGGCAGGTTGAAGGTGGAACTGCTCAGGCCCGCGGAGCCGAAAGAGTTGGTGCTGCCGGCCCATCCGCTGAAGTAGATCTGGTCGCAATTGCTCACCAGGAAAGCCGAAGGCGAGATGTGTTCGCTGCCCAAGCCGCCGATCCGCGTGCTCCAAATGGAAGTGGAGAGGTCCGCGCTGAACTTGTGGAGGAATTGGGTGGCGTTGGGGTTGTTGTACTTGCCGGGCGTGATCGGATAGGGTCCGGTGGTCTGCCCCACCACGAAGACCTCATCCTGGTTGTTGAGCTGCACGAAGTAGCTCTGGTCGAACCCGGTGGTGCCCACGTAGGTGCGCGACAACAAGGGGGCGCCGGATGGGTGGAAGCGGGCGATGAAGCCATCGGTGCCGCCCTGCAGACCTGCGAAGGCCGCCGGCCCCTGGCCTGCCGGCAGGTTGGTGCTGGTGGTGCCGCCGGTGATGTAGATCTCGCCCGTGCTGGAGATCTGGATGCCGAAGCCGGCGTCCGTTCCCGCGCCGCCGAAATAGGTGGCCCACAACATGGTGGTCAGTTGGGGATCCATCCGGAAGACGTAGGCGTCCACACCACCGGCGATGCTGGATTGTACCGCGTTGGGCGAGGTGAATAGGTTGGCGCTCACCGTGCTGGAGATCACCAACGGCCGTTCTTCGGGATCCATGATGATCTCTCCGCGGAAGGGGTCACCGTAGTTGCGGTTGGTGGGTATCTGCTGGTTCAGGCCGTCGTTGCCGCTGCCACCCACGTATGTGCTGCCTATCAAGGCCGTGGCCGTGCTGTTCAGGTGCACCACCACGATGTCGCTGCCATTGGAATAGCTGAAGCCATAGGAGGTCACCGCGAAAGGCGGGTTGGTGCCCCCGGCGAAGGAGGTCTGCCAGCAGCCGGCCGTGGTGGGGAAATTCAGGGAGTTGGTCGTGCCCAGGATGTAGAGCTCGTCGTTGCTGTTCACCACCATGCTGTGCGGCACCTCGTTGGCCGATCCACCGATGTAGGTGCTCCAAACCAGCGCATTGCCGGTGGGCGTGAACTTGGATATGGCGATGTCATTCTCTCCACCCGCGTAGTTGGGCTGCACCACGCCCACCGTTACGGGATAGCCCGAGCTGCGTACCATGCCCCCCCCGTAGAGATGGCCACTGTCGTCATAGGTGGCGGTGAAGCCGAAGTTGTCACCGAAACTGCCGCTGTAGCTGCTGAACACCACCACAGGGTCGATCACCAGGGGATAGCGCTTGTCATGGCCGTAGGGCAGGTCGAATCGGACGCGGTCGCCCTCCAGCTTGTATCGGCATTCCACCGGCCGCTTGGCGCCATGCACCATCTGCCAGGCCACGGGGCGTTGCTCCACCACACGGCCGGCCGTGGTCTCCACGAAGATCACCCCATGCTCCAGGCGCAGGGCATTCTGGCCCTCGTAGCGCATCACGATGTTCGCGGGGTCCGCGCCGGGCGCCACCAGCCAGTCGTACTTCATGCCGTCGTGCCCATCGATGCGCATGCCGATGCCCGGATAGAGCTCGTGCAGGTCCACCTGGGCATAAACAGGCACCCCACCCGCCCATTGCGCGGGGTCGTTGCCCAGGAAGTAGTTCACGTAGTGCGGCAAGGCATGGCTCCCGTTGTGGCGCTGCGCCGAAGCGCCCTCGAAGCGCACCTTGAAGGCGTGCATGTGCAAGGGCTCGGCAGGACGGTCCTGTTGGGCGTGCGTCATCCGGTCCCCTCCGCTCATCACCAGGTAGGTGAAGGCATCCCGCTCAACGAAGACCGCACCCGTGGGGGTACTGGCCTTGTAGAGCACCTGCTGGGGCCATTGGCCCTTGTTCAGGTGGAATTGCAGGGCGGCGCTCTTGTGGTCGTGGCCGTGGGCGGCAAGACCCAGGGAGATCGACAGGGAAGCGGTGAGGGTGATGGTCCTGATCATAGGTTGTGCAAGATAACAACGCCCCCTCATGACGCGGTGCGCCCGCCGAACGTGGCCCGATCACCGCACCAGGGTCACATGCCCATAGCGCTCGCGTCCACCGGCCTCGCACGGATGGTCGTACCGGATGCGATACACATACACACCGGCCGGCAGCGCCACACTGCGGGTGGTCCCGTCCCACTGGTGCCCCTCCCCCCTGGCGTGCCACAAGGGGTGGCCCCAGCGGTCGAAGACCTCGATCTCCCGCAACAACCCTGTGGCACCGAATACCGCGAAATGGTCGTTCAACCCGTCCCCGTCGGGCGTGAAGGCATTGGGCACGTATACCGCGCCATCGTCCTCGATAACGCGCAGGTGGATGGTATCCGACTGCAGGCATCCCCATGCATCCACGAGGGTGAGCCAATGGTCGCCGGGCGTAAGGATATGGGTGGACAGGCCGGTGGCCCCGTTGCTCCAAAGCGCTTCCTGGCCGGCGATGTTGGAGGCCATATGTACCGCCCTGCCAGGGCAGGCATCCAGCGTGTCGCCCAAAGCCAGCCGGGGCGGCTCTGTAACGGTGAGTGATGCGTTCCCTTGGCACAGTGGCGTGACCACCGTGACCGTATAGGTGCCGGGGGAATCGACCCAGATGGAAGGGCCAGACTGACCGCCGGACCAGGTGAAGGCCCCCTCCTCCGCCACGGCCATCATTTCATTGGTGGCACCGGGGCACAACACCGGATCGCCTTCGATCACCACATGGATGGCGCCCTCCATGATCACCGTTGTTTGTGTCTGGGCGGAAGTGCCACACAAGGGGTCCACCAGCGACAAGGTGATCACATAAGAACCCGCATTGGCGTAGGTGTGTAACTCCGGAGCCTGTTCATAGGTGGTGCCATCGCCCATGTGCCAGGTGGCGATGGCCCAAGAAGCTGCGGTGCTCATATCCACGATACCCACCGTGAGCATGGCGCAATTGCCCACCTGCTGCGCGGCGAATGCCGCCTGGGGCACGGCCTCCGGCTCCACCAGCACGGGCAGTTCCAAGCTCGAAGGTGGCGCACAACCCAAGGGGTCGCTCACGGTCAGGGTCAGCGTATGCGCACCGGCTTCCGTGAAGACATGGGTGATGTCCGTTGTGGTGTAGCTGGCACCATCGCTGGTGGTCCAGAGGATCACAGGCGCCACCCCGATGCTGGAATCGGAAGCGATCACGGTGACCTGGCCGCAGCCCGGCACCAACTCCCATGTGAAGCCGGCTTCCAGCACGGTCACATCCGGCACGGCCAGAACATATTGGGCCGTATCGGCGAGGTTGCATGACAGGCTGTCCGTAACGAACAGCGTGATGGTGAACGAACCGGGTACCGCGAAGAGGTGCTCTACAGAAGCCGTTTGCAGCAGCGTTCCATCGCCCATGTCCCAGGAATGGACCGGTGCCATACCAGTGCTTGCATCCGTTGCCACAAAGAGCACCCCGCTGCAATCCGTGGTCAATTCCACATCGAACGCGGCTGCGACCAAGACACCCGGTTCCACCGTGACCCACTGCTGCGCCGTATCCGAGGAGGCGCACACTCCCGTGGAGATCACCACATGCGTGATCCAGTAGCCGCCTGCCGCTTGGTACACATGGCTCAGCACCGGTCCTTCATATTCCGCACCATCGCCCGTGGACCACGCGTGCAGCACATCCGGGACATCATCCGCCACGGCATCCACCTGAAGTCCTGCGCAGAAGTCGGTTGCCAGATCGAACGCGGCCGATAGCGCGACCGGGGCATGTACTTGTACGGCCAGGAAGATGGTGTCCCCATGGTCGCAGATGCCATCGCCCATGGTGATGAAGGCGATCTGGTAAGCCCCGGGCGCATCATACACATGCCAGGTCCCCACGGAGGTCTGCGTCGGGCTGCCGTCACCAAAGTCCCATACGGCCATTACTCCCACACCAAGCTGACCGAACTGCACCGTGTCGTTCACACAGACGACTGTGGGTGATGCATAGGGCTGTGGCGGAATGGTCACTTCGTCCATGCGCAGCTTGTAGATCCCACCTTCCCCATAAACGGTCAAGAGTGCCGGCCCGAAAGCCCCGGGGGTGGTGGGAAATACTCCGAAGGGGATCACATCATTGCAAGCGGCGAGATAGAGCACACCGTCCTCATCATAGCGCGCCCGCCCGCCATAGGCATGGTTGGAGCCTTGCAGGTACGTAGCCTGCGCCAAGCCCGCCATGTTGGGCGCATACACCGACACGTACAGACCACCCGTGGACCAGAGGGCATCGGGGGTCACTTCCAGATCGGGCCTGGCGAAAATGATGGTACTCATCAACCGCCCACAGAGGTCCACATCAAAAGCCACCGGAATGGGTGGAAAAATGTTGCCGTTGCCATCCGAAAGGGGTGGATGCACCCTGGAACTGAAGATGCGCGTGGAAAGGCTGGCATCGAGTTTCATGAAGAAGTTGGTGCCATCCGCATGGTGATGGATATCCGCGGGATGAAGCTCCATTTGCACCCCCGATGACATACCATGCAGATAGACGTCACCAGCATTGTCGATCACGATGAAATTGGCCTCGTCCCAGGCCGGAGTACCCACGTAGGTGGCATGGAGAATGGTGGAGAGATCGGCGCTGAAATGCACCACAAACCCATCCACGCCGCCCTGGTTCACGGGCTGGTAGGCACCGGGGGTGGTGGGCAATGCTCCCATGGTCGCACCACACACGTAGGGTTCACCTGCGGCGTTGAAGGCGATATCGTGGATCATGTCCGCGCTCAATGTGCCCAGGTAGGCGCCGTGGACCATGGTGGAGAGATCGGGCGACATGCAGAAGATGACACCGTTCTGGAAGTTCATGAACGGTGGCTGGTAGGCCCCCGGCGTGGTGGGGAACGAAGCACCGAGCGTGGCCCCCACCACCCAGATCCGCCCCTGAGCATCAAGCTTGAGATCTCCCTGGTGATTGTCCTGATACTCGAAGACCAATGAATTGTACCCATTCACATTTCCGGATCCCACGTACGTGGAGCCGACCAGCCCGGACCCATCCTGGGTGAAGCGTGTGATGGCCATGTCCCCCACTCCGTTGAAGGAAGGGTCGAACGCATTCGGCGTTACGGGGTAGTCGTGTGATGCAGTATTGGCATAAAGGATCAACTCGCCATCCGGCGCGACACGCATGGCTATGGGAAGGTCCGTGCCCGTACCGCCCAGGTATGTGCCGAACAACAACTGCGTTCCATCGGCGGAGTACTTGCCGATGACGATATCGTATGCCCACTCGGGATCCCCGATGACATTGTTCGAGGTCTGCCCGAAGGCACCAAGGGTGACCGGGAAGAACAGTGATGCCGTGTATCCGCACATGATCGGGTTGCCCATGGCGTCATGGGTGGCGCTAACGGCCCTGACCGTCCCGGTCCAGAACTGGGTCATACCGGAAAGGGTGCATGCGAGCAACTGCGGATCGATGACCACCGGGCGGGCCGGATCCACACCCGGTGCGAATGCGAAACCCACCTGGTCGCCCACCAATGTGAACCGGCATGGCACGGCCTCCCTGCGGCCATCGGCATACCACGCCACAGGCGCCATCTCCATCAATTCACCCATGGAGGTCACAATGGTCAACCTGCCCTCGGCATCGAGGAAGATCCCGTCATGTCCCTCATACAGGAAGCCCACCACGCCCACTTGGTCCGCCCGGGCAAGTAGCACATCGTACTTGAAACCCGTACCGTTCTGGTGGAACAGCATATCCACACCGTCCCACAGCCCCTGGTAACGCACCGCCTCATAGGACCTGACATGCGAGGCCCAGCGCTGTGGATCCTGCCCCTTGATGAAATGGTATCGTGCCTGGCCCGGCCGCTCCCCCGCCACGAGCACATCCGGTGATGCACCCTGGAACCGCATGCGCCAGGCGTGGCCTTTCACGTGGCTCGGCGATGGAATGGCACCTTGCTTCGGACATCCCGCATGGCCGTCCGGACCGCCTGCGCTCACCCACGACAATGTGATCGCATCGCGCTCCATGAAAACATGCAGGTCACCGTGGGCTGCTCTGAACAGCGATGGATCGTCCCACTGGCCCCTGTTCTCCAGGAAGGCACCTTGCCCGGCGATCACATCCTCCGGAAGTCCCTTGATCGGCGCGGCTTCCGACGCCGGAGCGAACAGCATATGCAGGATCACAGCATATGCCCATCGCGCGATCGGACCAGCGGCCCTGTCGCCTTTACCATGCCAGTTCGATATTGGGAACATGGTGGTGGAACCATGGTGTCATGTAAACCTAAGCACCATGCCGCGCCCGAGTTAATACCCCACGGGGAACGGTCACGACCGCTGCGTCAATGGCGGCAAGCCACCCTGCTACCGGAACTGCAGATCGTACAGCTTGCGGTAGCGGCCGTTCTGGGCCAGCAGCTCCTGGTGGTCGCCCGACTCCACGATACGGCCCGCATCGAGCACCAGTATCCGGTCGGCGCCCTGCACGGTGCTGAGGCGGTGGGCGATGACGATGCTGGTGCGCCCCTTCGTGAGCCGCTCGGTGGCCTGCTGGATGAGCTGCTCGCTGGTGCTGTCCACGCTGCTGGTGGCCTCGTCCAACACCAGCACCTTGGGGCGGTGCACTGCCGCGCGGATGAAGGCGATCAGCTGCCGCTGTCCGGTGCTGAGGATGCCCCCCCGCTCACGCACCTCCGTGTCATAGCCCTTCGGAAGCCGCATGATGAAGTCATGCGCACCCACCTCCTGGGCTGCCGCGATCACATCCTCGCGGGTGATGGCGGGGTCGTTCAGCGTGATGTTGTGGTGGACCGTGTCGCTGAAGAGGAACACGTCCTGCAGCACCACGGCGATGCTGCGGCGCAGGTCGGCCAGCCGGTAGTCGCGGATGTCGCGCCCGTCCAGCGTCACACGCCCGCGTTGGTGGTCGTAGGCCCGGCTCAACACGTTGATGATGGAGCTCTTGCCAGACCCCGTCGCGCCCACCAGGGCCACCATCTCCCCTGCCCGCACGGAGAAACTCACGTCCTTCAGCACGAAGTCGTCCTCCGCATAAGCGAACCAGAGCCCCTCGAAGGCGATGTCGCCGCGCAGGTCCTCCGTGCCCAGCGTACCGCGATCGGCGATGCCGGCCTCGGTGTCCAGCACCTTGAAGACGCGCTCGCTGCCCACCATGCCCATCTGCAGCACATTGAACCGGTCGGCCAACTGACGGATGGGCCGGAAGAGCATGTTGATGAAGAAGATGAAGATGAAGATGTCGCCCACCGTGGCGCCACCGCCCAGCACATCCTTCACACCCCACCACACCAGGAAGGCGAGCGAAATGGCACTGAGGATCTCCACCACCGGGAAGAAGATGCTGTAGGCGAGCACACTGCGGATGTGCGCCTTGCGGTGTTCGCGGTTGATCGCCTGGAACTTCTCGTACTCCTGCCGCTCACGGCCGAATAGCTGCACCACGGACATGCCCTGGATGTGCTCCTGCACGAAAGCGTTCAAACGGGCCACCTGGGTGCGCACATCCTGGAAGCTCTTGCGGATGCTGTTCTTGAAGATGTTGGTGGACCATAGCAACAGCGGTATGGGCACCATGCTCAGCAGCGCCAGCTCCCAGTTCCATACGAACATGGCCACCACCACCACGGCCAGTTTCAGCAGGTCGCCCAGTATCAGCAGCAGGCCCTGGGAGAAGATCTGGTCGATGGTCTCGATGTCGCTCACCACGCGGGTCACCAGTGTGCCGATGGGCGTGCGGTCGAACCAGCGGAGCTTGAAGCCCATGATCCGCGCGTAGAGCTTCTGCCGCAGGTCGAAGGTGACGGCCTGGCCGAGCCAGCTGGTCCAGTAGGCCTGGTAGAACTGGATGATGGTCTCGACCACCAGAAGGCCGCAGACGATCAAGGCGGCATGCAGCAGGCCCTGCGCGTCACCGGTCATGGCGTGGTCGTCGATCATACGGCCCATGATCAACGGGCGCACCACGCCAAGGCCCGCCAGCACAATGGTGAGCGTGAAGGTGATCCAGAACGTGAGGCGGTAGGGCCCGGTGAAGGCGAAGACGCGGCGGAAGAGCGCGCCGTCGAATGCCTTGCCCTGCGCGCTGGTGGATGCGGGCGACGTGGTGGCGGTGGTGGCGGCGGCGTTGCTCATGTGGCCAGCCCGGTGTTGAGCGGCCCGGTCGCCGTGTCGATGAATGGATAGACGACGTGTTCCAGGTAGAGGCCGCAAGCGGAAGCGGCCCGCCCTGCCGCCTGGCGGTCGCGCGCGGCGAGCACGGTGCCCATGTGCTCCGGCGTGGCCAAGCCCTTGCCAATGCGAAGGCTCGTGCCCACGATGGCGCGCACCATGTTGCGCAGGAAGCGATCGGCCTTGATGCGGAAGAGGTAGCCGTTGGGCCTCGTGGCCCATTCCGCCTGCCGTACATCGCAGATCATCGTCTTCACATCACTGCCCGCCTTGCAGAAGCTGCTGAAATCCTGACGGCCGATCAGCACCTGGCAGGCCGTGTTCATGGCCTCCACGTCCAGCGTGGGACGCAACGGATGCGAGCGGTCCTGCAAAAAGGGATCCTTCTCCCGGTGGATGCGGTAGGCGTAGCCGCGCTCGGTGGCGCTGAACCGCGCATGCGCGTCGTCGGCCACGGGGATGGTGCGGTACACGGCGATATCCCCCGGCAGCAGGCTGTTCAGGCTGTAGGCGAAGCGCTCGCCCAAGCTGCGGTCGTCAGGCACATCGAAGTGCGCATAGTAGCGCGACGCATGCACCCCGGTATCCGTCCGTCCGCAGCCCACCGCGTTCACCTTCTCCAAATGCAGCGCGAAACGCAGGGCACGCTCCAGCTCGGCCTGCACGCTGGGCGCCGCCGGCTGGAACTGCCAGCCCTTGTAAGCCGTGCCGTTGAAGGCGAGTTCAAGGAAGTAGCGGGGCATGCTCGGAACAGCCGCCATGGGCATACCATACCATATGCCCAGGACGCGGGGCGCAAAGGTACCCCGGGGGAATATCCTGCCCGATCCGCCCATCGAGCGCATCGGCGGATCGCCCATCTTCACGGCCCATCATGCGCATCGGTCTCCTCTCCGACACCCACGGCTGGCTCGACCCCCGGCTGGAGGAGCACTTCGCGGCCTGCGATGAGATCTGGCATGCGGGCGACATTGGCGGCGCGGCCGTGGCGGTCGAACTGGCACGCTGGAAACCGCTGCGGGCCGTGTGGGGGAACATCGATGGCACGGACCTGCGCAAGGCCTGGCCTGAGCACCAACGTTTCACGGTGGAAGGTGTCCGCGTCTGGATCACCCACATCGGTGGCCGGCCACCGCGCTACGACCGCGCGGTGATCGACGAACTGCGCCGCGACCCACCCGGCCTCTTCATCTGTGGGCACTCGCACATCCTGCTGGTGAAGCACGATCCCGCCCTCGGCTGCCTGTACATGAACCCCGGTGCGGCGGGCCACCACGGCTGGCACAAGGTGCGCACAGCCCTGCGCTTCACCCTGGCGGAAGGTCGGCCCAAGGACCTGGAGGTGATCGAGTTGGGACCGCGTGGCGGCCGATGAACGATCGATCGTGGAATACGCCGACCCGCGCTTTACGCGTTCTCCATCGGCCCCCGGGTACTTTCGTCCACGATGGAAAAGCTGCTTGCCAGGATCCCCCGGCCCTTGCGGAACCGCTACGGCATCGCGGCCCTGGGCCTGCTGGTCTGGATCGCCGTTTTCGACCGCAACGATCTGTGGTCCAATTGGAAGAACATGCGCGAGCTGGACCGGATGGAGGACCAGAAGGCCTGGTACCGGGCGGAGATCGAACGCACACGCGAGCAACTGCACGAACTGGACAGCGACCGCGAACTGCTGGAGAAGTTCGCCCGCGAGCGTTACCTGATGAAGCGCGACAACGAGGACATCTTCGTGCTGGTGGCGCCCCAGGAGCGCTGACCCCTCATTCCGCGCAACACCATGCCGGTGCGAAGGCGCAGAGATCCCGTACCGTGATCGCCGTGCGTTGCGCACGCCCCCAGGCCCGCGGATGATAGCGTGTGTCGTGGAAGGCGCTGTCCGGGAACACATGGTCGCCAGCACGACCGATCCACGGGATGGCTGCCTCGTCGAAAGCTTCCTGGATGGCTTTCGCCCGGCTCGCATCGAAGCCTGTTTCCGCTTGACAGGGCCAGAGGAAGACGACCTGGGCGCCACGCGCTTCCGCTGAGGTCACGAGCTCCCGCGCGATGCGCAACGTGCCCCGTCCCACCGGCGGTGCATCATCGTCCAGGCCATCGCTTTCCAATTCCACCGGCTTGGGAAGCGCAAGGTGCGCGAGCATGTCACCACGCGAATCGAATCCATCGGCGCGGTAGAGTGGATGCCCACCGTCGCCGCGCCATTTGCCGCGCAGCTTTCTCCAAAGGCTCTGTGCCCGCAGCACGGCGACACCCATCACCAGGCGCGGGCGGTCCATCCAGGGCATCAAGCCGAGTGTCCAAGGCAGTCGATCGATGAGCTGGTAATGGACATCGCCTTGTTTCTCCGGGCGTGCCACGTTGGATGGCTCCAGCGACACAAGCACCAGGTCGCCGGGGCCGAGCTCGTACTTCACCTCATCCACCATGTGGCGGAAGCCAAGGCCCGCATGGATGCCCATGTTCACCACCGGCAGGCACAACACATTTTCCAATTCACCGCTGTCCATGCCGAAAGCCATGTTGCTGCCCCCCACCAGCACCACTTTGGGCGATCCCAGCGACCGCAGCCGCGCGTGCTTCGCTTTCACCGCCTCCAGGTAGTCCACCGGAGTCACCGGTGGCCCCCACAACAGCAAGGCCATCAAGGGCAACAGCACCAGCGCAGCGAAACCAGCGGCCCGCACGAGCAATGCGCCCGGCCCTTGATCAGAATTGGAAGTAGATGAACTCACGGCTCGTATGAAGATCCAGGTGGAGGAGGATGACGGTCAGAATGAGCAGATAAATGGCCCAACGGAACGGCGTCGAAGCAGGCAGGATGACCAGCGCATGCGGATGATGTCGAGCACGCCATTCCACGATCAGCATCGCGGCGATCATGAACAACTCGGGCCGCACCAGATGCAACAGCAGCGCGCCCGGATGGAGCGCCACGTTCACCGCCATGTGCTGGAGATAGGAGACGGCGTGTTCCATGCCCGTGGCGCGGAAGAAGACCCACGTGAGCGTGACGAGCAGGAAGGTGCCGAGGATGCGTGGCAGATCGCGCAGCACGGCGTCGTCGCGGTGCGAGCGGCGATCGGACCAAACGGCGGGCGCATGGTAGAGGCCATGCAGCGTTCCCCAGCCGATGAAGTTCCAGTTGGCGCCATGCCACAGGCCGCTCACGGCGAAGGTGACCAGGATGTTGCGCATGCGGCCACCACGTCCGCGCCAGCCACCGAGCGGGATGTACACATAGTCGCGGAACCACGAGCTGAGCGTGATGTGCCAGCGGCGCCAGAACTCGCCGATGCCGCGGCTGAAATAGGGATAGGCGAAGTTGCGGCTGAGGTTGAAGCCGAAGAGGCGCGCCATGCCGATGGCCATGTCCGAGTAGCCGCTGAAGTCACCGTAGATCTGGAAGGCGAAGAAGAAGGCGCCGAAAAAGAGCGTGATGCCGGGCGTGTCGGCCGGGGCGCCCGCGAAAATGTCGTTGACGATCGGCGCGCAGGTGTCGGCGATCGCGATCTTCTTGAAGAAGCCCCAGAGCATCTGTCGCAGTCCGTCGCGGGCGCTGTCGAGATCGAAGCGCCGGATCGACCCGAACTGCGGCAACAGATCGCGCGCGCGCTCGATGGGGCCCGCCACCAGCTGTGGGAAGAAGGCCACGAAGGCGAAAAAGGCCGGTGCATCACGCGTGGGGCGTATCAGCCCGCGGTGGATGTCGATGGTGTAGCTGAGCGTTTGGAAGGTGTAGAAGCTGATCCCCACGGGTAGCACGATCCTTAGCACGGGCAGGTGCGCCTGCAGGCCGATCGTTTCGAGTAGCGCTGCGAAACCGCCGATGAAGAAATTGAAGTACTTGAAGAAGCCGAGGATGCCGAGGTTGATGGCGATGCTCAGGACAAGCAGCCAGCGGCGGTGGCGTGGATCGCCGCTGCGGTGGATGGCCGGCCCGATGAGGAAGTCGGCCAGCGAGCTCACGATGATCAATCCCAGGAATCGCCAATCCCACCAGCCATAGAAGAACCAGCTTGCGCCGAGCAGGAAGAGGTTGCGCGCCCGGACCCTCCCCGCGAACAACCACCAGTAGGCCACAAAGACCACCGGCAGAAAGACCAGAAAGGCGAAGGAGTTGAACAGCATGGCCCCCGGCGAAAGTAGCCGGGACCATGGGAGTTGCCCATGGTCTGCGCCCTACACCAACTCAATGGTCATGCCCGTCCGCACCCTCCAGCATGCTCCACAGGTAGAACACACCGCCTGCCGCGAACAGCGCTCCCTGTGGGATCGGTCCGTCCGGGGTGAACGCCGTCCATCCCCCCCGGCTGACGCCCGGCACCACGGGGATACGCTGGAACACGGTATGCCCGGGCGTGTCGTCCAACAGCAGGAAGAGGTAGCCCATGTCGCCGCTGCGTTGCATCGCCGCATCGGGCACTGCCAGTAGCTCCGCGCCTCCTGCGGGGATCATGGCCGCCACGCTCATGCCTTCCACCAGTTGCTCGCTGCCTTCCTCCACGTGGGCATGCACCGGTATGCTGCGCCCGTCGGCATCGAAAGTGCGGCCAATGCTGAAGATGTCGCCCCGAAAGGTGCGGCCCGGAAGGTTCATCACGTGGAAATCGAACTCCACACCTTCCTTCAGCAGGGCCAGGTCGCGCTCGTAGGCGTTGAGGTGCACGTGGAAGTGGTCCAGGTCGATCACCTCCAGCAGTACGGTGGTGGGCTCCACGCGGCCGTCGAGGAAGACGCGGATGCCGTTCACGCGCCCATCGATGGGACTGCGCAGCGTGAAGCGCTCGGCTATGCCGTCCTGCGCCAGACGGTCGGGGTCGGCGCCCATCAACCGAAGCTGCGCAGCCAGTGAATTGCGCCGCGCATCGAGCTGTGCCGCATCACTGCCGGCCTGTTCAAGCGTTTTGCGCGCGGTGGCCTCCCCTTCCATCAGGGTGCGTTGGCGCTCCAGCTCCGCAGCGGTACGCTTGCTCTCGGCCGCCACGGTGAGGTACTCCTCCTGCATGCGGATGAAGGCCATGTCGGTGAGCGCCACCAGCGGCTGCCCCTTGCGCACATGGTCGCCTTCGTCCACCATCACCGCCACCACCTTGGCGCCAATGGGACTGGTGAGTTGGGCCTTGCTCACCGGCGAGGCCATCACGCGGCCTGTAAGACGCAGGTGGCCTTCCATCTCGCGCATTTGGGCGGTGACGGTGGTGATGCCGAGCGTGGCCATCTGAGCGGAGTCCAGCACCACCTCATCGTCGTGGGCGTGCTCATCCGCGTGGGCGCTGTGGTTCTCCTCCTGCGGCGCAGGGGCTCCACATCCCGCCATCAGCAGGGCAGCAAGGAAGGGAATGGATGGAATGTGGCGTTTCATCGTGCGGGGGTGAATGGGAACAGCGTTCCGGTGAAGTGGTCGAGTTGGATGAGGGCCTCGAGGTAGGCGGCCCGTGCCTGGATGCGGCCCAGTCGGAGGTCGGTGCTTTGGACCAGCAGGGTGGTGAGTTCCACGTAGCCGATGTCGCCGGCACGGTAGGCCTGTGTGGCGCTGCGTTCGATCACATCGGCCTGTCCGGCCAGCGGACCGTCATAGGCCAGCCAGGCCTCCCGGGACTGCTGCGCGCGTTCCCGTGCCGAGCGATATCCCGCGTCCAGGTCGGCACGGAGCTGTTCGGCCTGCTCGTGTGCGATGCGCTCCTGCAAACCGGCCGTCTTGATCCGTGACCGGTGGTCCCAGAAGGCGATGGGCAGGCCGATGCCCAGGCTGTAGCCGCGGAAGAGGTCGTCCGCTCCGGTCACGGCACGCGGACCACCTTCGTTCATATACAGGCGTTGATCGAACCAGCGGGCCTGGAGGTCCGGCAGCGTGGCGTGGCGCTCCACATTGCGCTGGCGTTCGGCCATGCGCACTTCGCGTTGCGCGCTCTCCAGCAGCGGGTGCGCTCCGAGGGCATCGGGCACAGGCGGGAAGCTCACCTCAGGAACGGGTTGCTCGGCGCTGGGCACGAACACACGCTCCGTGCGGAGCAGGCGTTGCAGTTCCAGCTGTGCGATGGCCAGCGCACGATCGGCGCGGTCGCGTTGCACGGCCACCTGCTGGCGGCGCGCCAGGGCGGATGCCTTCTCCACCAAGGGCGCTTCACCGGTGGAGTGACGGAGTTCGGCCACATGCACCAGATCCGTGTACATGCTGTCCAGCGTGCGCAGCAGGGTGGCTTCGGCCAGGGCCTGTTCCAGCGCGGTCCATGCCATGCGCACATCACGCTCCAGGTCGCGGGCGGCGGCATCGTAGCGCGCTTCGGCCCAGCCCACACGCTCGCGCGCCACGGCGCTGCGGGCGCCGTACACCGTGGGGAACTCGATGCGCTGCGCGAGTCCCATCTTGAAGATGCCCTGCGGGAAGCTCGGCGCGATGTCCTCGTTCTCCAGGAAGAAGGTGGTCTTGTCGAAGCTCCAGGCACTGCCCTTCGCGGCTTCGGCCTGCTCTACCATCAGCGCGGCTGCCTCCAGCATGCCGTTGTTGCGGAAGGCCAGGTGCAGGGCGCTATCCAGCGGAAGGGTCTCCACGTGCTGGGCATTGGATGCCGTGGGCATGAGCAGGGCGACCAGTATGACGGTGGCAGGAGCCTTCGCCTTGCCGCCTTTCTTGAACAACACGTAAAGCACGGGCAGCACCACCAGCGTGAGCAAGGTGGCGGTGATCAAGCCGCCGATGACCACCGTGGCCAGCGGCCGCTGCACCTCGGCGCCCGCGCTGCCGCTGAGGGCCATGGGCAGAAAACCCAGCGAGGCCACACTGGCGGTCATCAGCACAGGACGCAGGCGCATCACCGTGCCCTGGCGCACACGATCCAGCACATCAAGGACGCCCTCCTTCGCCAGCTGCTGGAAGGTACTGATGAGCACCATGCCGTTGAGCACAGCCACGCCGAAGAGCGCGATGAAGCCGACGCCAGCGCTGATGCTGAAGGGCATGTCGCGCAGGTAGAGCGCCGCGATGCCACCGATGGCGCTCAGCGGAACCGCCGTGAAGATGAGCAGCGCATCGGGCAGCGATCGGAAGGTGAAGTAGAGCAGCCCGAGGATGAGCAGCAGGGCCAGCGGAACGGCGATGCTGAGCCGCTCCTTGGCTTCCACCAGGTTCTGGTACTGCCCACCGAAGGTGCGGTAATAGCCCGGTGGCAGTTTGATGGCGGCATCCACGCGGGCCTCGATGTCGGCCACCAGGCTCTCCACGTCCCGTCCGTGGGCATTCACGCCCACGTAGATGCGGCGCTGGGCGTTCTCGTGGGTGATCTGGGCCGGCGCGTTCTCATAGCCCACGTGCGCCACCTGTTCCAGCGGCATCAGCTGGCCCCTGTCCGTGCGCACGTAGAGCCTCGATACGTCCTCGATCCCACGGCGGGCGCCGGTATCGGCACGTACCACCAGGTCGAAACGGCGCTCGTTCTCATAGATGCTGCCGGCATGTTCACCCGCGAAGGCCGCGCTCACGGTGCCGTTCAACGCATCGATGCTGGTGCCCATCATGGCCATGCGCTCCCGGTCGTAGCGCACGGTGATCTGCGGCAGGCCGGACACGCGTTCCACCTGCGGCGGTCCGGCACCCGGCACCTGCTGCACGATGGCCGCGATGCGCTCGGCGTACTTCAGCAGGGTATCCAGATCGGGACCGTAGACCTTGATGGCGATGTCCTGCCGCACGCCGGTCATCAGCTCGTTGAAGCGCATCTGGATGGGCTGGTTGATCTCGAAAAGCACACCGGGTATGGTCTGCAGGGCCTTCAGCATGGTGTCCGCCAGTGTCCAGTAGTCCTGCGTGGTGGTCCACTCGCGCTTGTCCTTCAACATGATCATCATGTCCGTCTGTTCCGGGCTCATCAGGTCGGTGGGCACTTCGGCGGTGCCGGTCTTGCCCACCACCATCTTCACCTCGGGGAAGCGCATCAGTTTCTGCTCTACCAGCTTGTTGTTGGCCACGCTGGCGCTGAGCGAACTGCCCTGCGGCAGGATGCTGTGGAAGGCGAAGTCGCCCTCCTCCAATTGCGGGATGAACTCACCGCCCATGCGCTGGAAGCCGTACACGCTGATGGCCAGCAGCACGATGGCGGTGCCCACCACGGCCACCTTGTGCCGCAGCACGCGCTCCAGCGTGGGCTTGTACACCGCTTCCACGGCGCCCATCATGCGGTCGCTGAAGTTGGGTTTCTCCTGCCCGGTGCGCCGCTTGATGAACAGCGCGCTCATCACCGGCACGTAAGTGAGGCTCAGAATGATGGCGCCCAGGATGGCGTAGGCCACGGTCTGCGCCATGGGTCCGAACATCTTCCCTTCGATGCCGCTGAGCGAGAGGATGGGGATGTAGACGATGAGGATGATCAGCTGACCGAAGGTGGCGGCGTTCATCATGCGGCTGGCCGCAGTGGTCACCTCGCCATCCATCTGCGGCTTGGTCAGCACAGCATGTTCGCGCCCGTGGTGCAGGCGGTGCAGCACGGCCTCCACGATGATCACCGCACCGTCCACGATGAGGCCGAAATCGATCGCGCCCAGGCTCATCAGGTTGCCGGTGACGCCAGTGAGGTCCATGAGGATGAGCGCGAAGAGCATGCTGAGCGGGATCACCGAGGCCACGATAAGGCCGGCGCGCAGCTGACCGAGGAAGAGCACCAGCACCAGGATCACGATCAGCGCGCCCTCCAGCAGGTTTTTCTGCACCGTGGCGATGGCGCGCCCCACCAGCGCCGTGCGGTCCAGGAAAGGGTCGATCATCAGGCCGTCGGGCAGGTTCTTCTCGATCGTGGCCAGGCGATCCTTCACGGCGGCCACCACGTCGTTCGCGTTCTGGCCCTTCAGCATCATCACGATGCCGCCCACCACCTCGCCCTCGGCGTTGCGCGTCATGGCCCCATAGCGCGGCGCGTGGCCCCGCCGCACGGTGGCCACATCGCGCACCAGCACGGGGGCGCCTTCCTCCGGGGTGAGCACCACGATGCGGCCGATGTCCTCCATGCCCTTGGCGATGCCCACGCCGCGGATGTAATACGCGTTGCTGCCACGCTCGATGTAGGCGCCACCCGTGTTGGCATTGTTGCGCTCCAGGGCTTGCAGCACATCGCCGATGCCCAGGCCCATGCCTTGGAGGCGCATGGGGTCCACGGCCACTTCGAACTGCTTGAGGTAGCCACCGAAGCTGTTGATCTCCGCCACCCCCGGCGTGCCCATCAACTGGCGGGCGATGATCCAGTCCTGCACCTCGCGCAGGGCCATGGCATCGTAGATCCCCTCGAAGCCTGGCTTGGGGTGGATCACGTACTGGTACACCTCGCCGAGGCCCGTGCTGAGCGGTGCCAGGTAGGGCTGCTCCACGCCGGGCGGCAGGTCGCCACGGACCAGTTGAAGCCGCTCGTTCACCAGCTGGCGGGCCAGGTAGGTGTCGAAGCGGTCGTCGAACACGATGGTGACCTGGCTGACCCCGAAGCGTGAGATGCTGCGCAGCTCATGCACCTCCGGCAGGTTGCCGAGCGCCTGTTCGATGGGGTAGCTCACGAACTGCTCCACCTCCAGCGTGGCGAGCGTGGGCGCGATGGTGATCACCTGCACCTGGTTGTTGGTGATGTCGGGCACGGCATCCACCGGCAGGCGGGTGATGGCGCGGATGCCCAGGGCGATCAGCACCAAGGTGCCGAGGCCGATGACCAGCTTGTGCTGGACGGAATACCGGATGATCTTCTCGATCATGGTCGTCGGGATCAGGAATGGGAAACAGGTTGTCGAACACGGTCCGCCGGGATGCACGGACCTGTGGCCATGCAAGGGTGGTCAGGCGCGGGGCACGGTGCGGCCCGGCGCGCGATCAGCCGCGCCGGGGCGGCTGCAAAGTGTGTGCGCGGTACCCGTCCAGCGGGTCATCGGCCAGGGCGAAGGTGCTCGCCTGCATGGCCGGGAGATGGAACTGTTGCCCATGCAGCACGGGCGACCAATACACGTGGTCCACACCGATGTGGTCCTGGTGATGGTGGCTGAAGGGCAGGTCCTCATGGGAGCCGTGGTTCTCGCTGTGCCCGGCATCCGCATAATGCATGGCGAGGAAGTCGAGGAACTCCAGCGCGCTGTCCTCGGCCTTGTGTTCCTGGTAGTGCTTGAGAAGGCCCGGAATATGCACCCAATCGTGGCCCCAAGTCAGGTTCATGGCCATGAAGGCGGCGAACAGCAGGTGGAGCGTGGACTTCACAAAAGCGAAGGTAAGGCGACGGGACCACTCGATCCCTGACCGTTGTCGGCGAACTGAAAGGTCCCCTTCGGATGAGCGGTGACCCACTTATGGACAGGACCCGATCAATGATGATGTCCCCCGGGGCCATGCACATGGCCATGGTCGAGTTCCTCCTGGGTGGCCTCACGCACGTTGGTGATGTCCACGTTGAAATGGAGCGTAACGCCCGCCAATGGATGGTTGCCGTTGAGCACCACGTGCCCATCCTCCACGGCCACTACGGTGAAGACACCCATCTCACCCTGCTCACCGGCCTGGAACTGCATGCCCGCCTCCACCTTCTGGCCACCGAAACGGTCCTCCGGCACCTTGTGCAGCAGTTGCGGATCGATGGTGCCGTAGCCCTTCTCGGGCGGCACCACGGCCTGCAGGGAATCCCCGGCTTGTTTTCCTTCCAATTGCTCCTCCAGACCCGGCACGATCATGCCACCGCCGTGGATGTAGGCGAATGCATCACGGCCTGCACTGGAGTCCAGTGTCTTGCCGTCGGCATCGTTGAGGGTGTAGTGGAAGGAGACGACGGTGTTCTTGGTGATGCGCATGGGGGCGAAGATCGGGCAGGCAAGGTAATTCCCGGGCGTGAACCGGAATCGTGTGAAGTTGTCGACCACCACCGAACTTCGCGGCGATGAGCGGTGAGAAATTGTTTGGCGCCTTCCCCCCCGCCACACGCGAACAATGGGAGGCGGTCATCCTGAAGGAACTCAAGGGCGCGGAGCTCGCGAGCCTGAACGTGCATGTGGATGGCGTGGAGACGTCACCCTTCCATTTGGCGAGTGATGGCGGGTCCTTGGGCTCGCGGCGCCGGGGGGTGGAACGGGCTGGCAATCCCTGGCGCGCCACCGTGGGCATTGACGCGGCAGGACCACGTGCGAACAAGCTCGCCTTGGAAGCCATGATGGGCGGTGCGGACGCGCTCGAGTTCTATGGCAAGCCCACCGACCTGGATGTTCTACTCCAAGACGTGTGGGTCGGCGCGATCGATCTGTCACTGGATGGCGATACGGCGATACTGGACCAGTTGCTCGCTCTTCACCGCAAGCAGGGGACACCGGATGCCGAGGTGAGCATGTGTCTCGGTCTACCGCACGATGCGGATGTCCGTGCGCTGAAGGACAAGGTCGTCCCCCACCCGCGCATCCGGCTCTTCAGTGTCAGCGATGGGGCCGCACGCAGCTCCACCGAGGCGCTTCAACAAGGTCGCGCACTCCTCTCCCATCTGCTGGCCCAAGGCTATGCGATCGATGATGCCTGCGCCCGTCTGCAGTTCCGCCTGCACCTCGGCGACGACCTCTTCGTGGAAGCCGCCCGGCTGCGCGCCTTCCGCGAGGCATGGGCTGCTGTCGTGGACGCGTTCAAGCCTCTGCACGATTGCTCGCACACCACATGGATCCAGGCCGTCGTCTTCTACCCTGATGAGACGAAGTCGGCGCATGAGAACCTGATCCGCGCCACACTGCAAGCCATCAGCGCGGTCACCGGCGGCTGCGATGGGCTCACCATCCCCACACCGCATCTGCCCGAAGGTGAGGTACTGGCACGCCGCATCGTCCGCAACATCCACAACCTGCTGCGCGATGAGAGTTTCCTGGGGAGAGTGGCGGATCCCATCGGGGGGTCGTACACCGTGGAGAAGCTGACGGATGTGCTGGTCAAGGAACTGGTTGTCGGTTCTCGGTTGTCAGTTGTCAGTGGCGGCCGGACAACGGACAACGAACAACTGACAACTGGACTCCCCAATCGCGAAGAACTCCCCCTCAAGTCCTTCTACACCCGCGTTGACCTTGACGGGATGGAGCACCTGCACTTCGCCGCCGGCATCCCACCCTACCTGCGCGGGCCTTACGGCAGCATGTACGCCATCCGACCGTGGACCATCCGGCAGTACGCTGGTTTCAGCACGGCCGAAGCGAGTAATGCTTTCTACCGCCGCAACCTCGCCGCCGGGCAGATGGGCTTGAGCGTCGCGTTCGATCTTGCCACGCACAGGGGCTACGACAGCGACCACCCGCGGGTGAAAGGCGATGTGGGCAAGGCGGGCGTGGCCATCAGCAGCGTGGAGGACATGAAGATCCTCTTCGACAGCATCCCGCTGGACAAGATGAGCGTGAGCATGACCATGAACGGCGCCGTGCTGCCCATCATGGCCTTCTTCATCGTGGCGGCGGAAGAGCAAGGTGTTCCACCCGAGCAGTTGCAAGGCACCATCCAGAACGACATCCTGAAGGAGTTCATGGTGCGCAATACCTACATCTATCCGCCGGGGCCCAGCATGCGCATCGTGGGCGACATCTTCAGCTATTGCGCGAAGAAGATGCCCAAGTTCAACAGCATCAGCATCAGCGGCTACCACATGCACGAGGCGGGTGCGCCCGCGGATCTGGAACTCGCCTACACGCTGGCCGATGGCATCGAGTACGTGCGTACGGGCATTGCAGCAGGCATGCAGGTGGATGAGTTCGCCGGGCGCCTCTCGTTCTTCTGGGGCATCGGCATGGACCTCTTCATGGAAGTGGCCAAGATGCGCGCGGCACGCCTGCTTTGGGCGAAGATGCTGAAGGAGGTGGGTGCCACCAACCCGAAGAGCCTCGCGCTGCGTACCCACTGCCAGACCAGCGGCTGGAGCCTCACTGCCCAGGATCCGTTCAACAACATCGCGCGCACCACGGTGGAAGCGCTCGCCGCTGTGCTCGGTGGAACGCAATCGCTGCACACCAACTCGCTCGACGAGGCGATCGCATTACCCACCGACTTCAGCGCCAAGATCGCGCGCGACACGCAGCTCTACCTGCAGAAGAACAGCGGCATCACCAAGTTCATCGATCCGCTCGGTGGCAGCTACTACGTGGAAAGCCTCACGCACGAGCTGGTGCACAAGGCCTGGGCGCGCATCAAGGAAGTGGAAGAGCTCGGCGGCATGAGCAAGGCCATCGAGACCGGTTTGCCGAAGATGCGGATCGAAGAGGCCGCCGCGAAGCGTCAGGCCCGCATCGACACCGGCAAGGACCGCATCATCGGCGTGAACGCCTTCGTGACGGAGGATGAGACGAAGATGGAATTGCTGGAGGTGGATAATAGTGCGGTGCGGGAGTCGCAGATCGCGAGGCTGAAGAAGATGAAGGAGGCGAGGGATGAGAAGAAGGTGAAGGAGGCGTTGGAAGCGTTGACGAGGGCAGCGGTTGTCGGTTCCCAGTTGTCAGTTGTCGAGCTACCGACCACCCAGCCTGACAACCAACAACCGACAACTGGCAACCTGCTCGACATAGCAGTAACCGCAGCCCGTGCCCGCGCCACCTTGGGAGAGATCTCCGATGCCCTCGAAAAAGCCTTCGGCCGCTACCACGCCGTGCCGCGTGCCATCGGCGGTGTTTATTCAGCCGTTGCCATGGAAGACCCTGAGATGAAGGAGGCCATGCGCCTCGCCGATGAATTCGCCAAGGCGGAAGGTCGCCGCCCGCGCATCCTCGTGGCCAAGATGGGCCAGGACGGTCACGACCGCGGCGCCAAGGTGATCGCCACCAGCTTCGCCGACATCGGCTTCGACGTGGACATCGGCCCGCTGTTCCAAACGCCGCAGGAAGTGGCGAAGCAGGCCATCGAGAACGACGTGCATGTGCTGGGCATCAGCAGCCTCGCCGGTGGTCACAAGACCCTGGTGCCCGAAGTGATCAAGGAACTGCGCGAGACCTACAAGCGCCCCGACATCCTCGTGGTGGCCGGCGGTGTGATCCCCCCGAACGACTACGAATTCCTCAAGCAGGCCGGGTGCTTTGATGTGTACGGGCCGGGGACGAAGATCCCGGTGGCGGCGAAGGGGATCATCAACGAACTTCGTAAGCGATGAGCTATAGTAAGAGCGCGATTGCCGCTACACTTCAGCAGATTGACCTTGGACAATCTGTTGCCGAGGCAGACAATCTCCTTGAAGAGGCACGCATTGAAACGTCAGCCTTTGCGGATATCCTGCATGATCGAGTCGATCTTGTACCCGGCACCAAAGGTTCAGGTAAGAGCGCTCTCTTCAGAATGTTCGTTGACTTCCTTCCGAACTACTTACTTGAACAACGCAAGGTCGTTGTCGCCCATGGAGTTCAGGCCCCTGGGGACCCGGTGTTCCATGCATATACTGACCAGTTTGAGAAGCTAACAGACGACGAGTTCGTCAGCTTCTGGTCAATCTACTTGGTCTCGCTAGCTCACGAGCATTTCATCAAGTCTGAGAAGTACACGCATTTTCTCCGCGAGGCCGGAAGCGAGATTCAGGCCTTTCGCAAGGCGTGTGAGCGTGCTCGAATTCCAGAGATTGAAGCGCGTAAGTCCTTAAGAGATGTACTCAACTGGACGTTCAACGTGTTACGGCAGTGGAGACCAAAATTGAAGGTCACTCCTCCTGGAGATGTAGGAGAGTTTGAGGTTGACCTCTTTGGACAGCCCGTTACCAGACAAGCCGAATCTGCGGAGGACAAGGAGCTACCGAAGTACGCGCATGAAGTAAAGGATGCTCTAGAAGCCGTGCTGACCAAATGCAACCTTTCCCTCTGGCTAATGGTCGATCGGCTGGACGAAGTATTCCCGAGACGGTCAGATGTCGAACAGAGAGCCCTTCGAGGTTTGCTCAGGGCAATGCGATACTTCTCTTCAAGTCGAGTTCGTGTCAAGATCTTCCTTCGAGACGACATGCTCGAGCATCTCGTTACCTCCGAGGATGGATTTACTGCTCTGACACACGTCGCAGTACGGCAAGCAGATCCCCTGAAGTGGTCCGAAGAACAATTGCTGACGCTGCTGGTCAAGCGTTTGTTCGCCAACGATGCACTCACCTCGCTCCTGAATGTTAATAGAGAACAGATTGCGGCCAGTGCCGCTTATCGTCACGATTGCTTTTACAAGGTATTCCCAAAGACAGTTTTCAAGGGGTCGAACCAAAGCAACACGTTGCGGTGGATTCTCAGCCGATGTGAAGATGCCCGCGGCGTAGTGACACCTAGAGATGTGCTGGATCTCGTACTGCGGGCTATTCAACATGAGCAGACCCTATGCATGGGTGATACTGATGGCAGTAACGACTACATCCTCAGCTCGGCATCCCTGGTCTATGGGTATGAGGAACTCTCGAAGAAGAAGCGGGTAACCTATTTGCAGGCTGAGTTTCCGCACTTGTGGGAGTTCATCCAACGATTTGTTGGAGGCAAGACCGAGTATGATGAGGATGCACTGGTTGAAGTCTTAGGATCGGACTGGAAGAACACCGTTGATAAATTGGTTGCGGTCGGCTTCCTTTCGAAGTGGAGGAAATCAGATTCAGATGTGTACTCGATACCATTCTTGTATCGGCCTGGTCTAGACTTAATCCGAGGAAGGGCATAGTGCCCGAATAGTGTGGCTCATGCCTGTGATCCGCATTTCGCGTTAGGGACAGCAGCGGAAAGCCCGGAGCCGCATTGCGAGGAGGAACGACGAAGCAACGGCGAGGACTTGGAGCGGATGGCCCGACGGCGAGTCTTCGAGCCGGAACGCCCATCCCTCGACTTCGCTCGGGCTGACACGTTCTACCAGTTGCTCGAACGCATCATTGTTTGCCATTTGTTCATAGTATGATGCTCTGGGGCATCGTTGTGATGTAACGCGTTGTTGGGGAATGCGTATACTTGTGGCGTGAAAGCTTCGTTATTGAACTGAAACACCATTTACGATGGCTGAAAGCAACATCAACTGGAAGGGCCTGAAGGATGCCTCTGTCGTGGTGCAACTGGGCAAGGAGCTGCGGCGCATGCGGCTGGAGCGCAACCAGAGCCAGGCCGAGGTGGCCCAGCGCGCGGGCCTGGACCGCACCACCGTGGTGAAGCTGGAAGCCGGTCGCGCCGCCACGCTGCAAACCCTTGTGCAGGTGCTGCGCGCCATGGACCGCCTGGAGCTGCTGGATGCCTTCCACCAGGAGCCGCAGCCCACGCCCTACATGCTGGTGGAGGCGCAGGAGAAGTACCTGAAGCAGCAGCGCAAACGCGCGGGTCGCAAGAAGCCCGATGTGCTGCCGCCCAAACCCAAGAGCACATGGTAACCCACGCGACGGTGAAGCTCTGGGGCCAGCCCGTGGGCCTGGTGGTGTGGAACGAGCAAGAGCACCGCGCGGAGTTCCAATACGACCGCCGGTTCTCGCGCGGCAAGCTGGAGGTAGCCCCCCTGATGATGCCGTTGAGCGAGGCGAACGGTGGCGAGCATGTCTTCGCCTTCGGCAATTTGCGCGACGAAACCTTCCGCGGGCTGCCGGGCCTGTTGGCTGACAGTCTGCCCGACCGCTTCGGCGATCAGTTGATGAACGCTTGGCTGATGACGCAGGGCCGTCAGCCGGGCACGGCGAACCCCGTGGAGCGGCTGTGCTACACCGGCGTGCGCGGCATGGGCGCGCTGGAATTCGAGCCGGCGCACCACGAGCTGGAGGCACCGGGCGAATCGCTACAGGTGGAGGAACTGGTGAACATGGCCGGGCAGGTGCTGGACACGCGCAAGCAATTCGCTACGCGCAAGTCGAAGGGCAAGGAGGAGGCGCTGCTGGACATCATCCGCGTGGGCACCTCGGCCGGTGGCGCGCGGGCGAAGGCGATCGTGGCGTACAACGCGAAGACAGGCGAGGTGCGAAGCGGGCAGGTGGAAGGGCTGGAGGGTTTCACCTACTGCCTGATCAAGTTCGATGGGGTGACCGCCGATGCCCTACGGGATCCGCTCGGCTTCGGCCGGATCGAGTACGCCTACCACTTGATGGCTGTGGCGTGCGGCGTGGAGATGATGCCCTGCCGGCTCTTGGAGGAGCACGGTCGCGCACACTTCCTCACGCAGCGTTTCGACCGCGTACGCGACGCCAAGGGCAACCTGCACAAGCTGCACATGGCCACGCTCTGCGGCGTCGCGCACATGGACTACAACGATCCCGTGGCCTACAGCTACGAACAGGCCTTCGGGGTGATGCGCCAACTGGGCCTGCCCTACCCCGCCGCCGCGCAACTGTTCCGCCGGATGTGCTTCAACGCCATCGCCCGCAACCACGACGACCACACGAAGAACATCTCCTTCTTGATGGACCCGCAGGGCGAGTGGCACCTGAGCCCTGCCTACGACGTGACCTTCGCTTACAACCCCGGCAACATGTGGTTGAAGCAGCACCAGTTGAGCATCAACGGCAAGCGGCTGGACATCACGCGCGCCGATCTGCTGGCGGTGGCGAAAGACATGAACATCAAGAAGGCGGAGGCGATCATCGATGAGGTGAAAGCCGGCGTGAAGAGGTGGAAGACCTTCACGAAGAAGGCGGAGGTGAATGCGAAGCAGGTGGAGGCGATCGGGAAGCTGCACCTGGTGAAGCTTTGACCGCCTGTACCCTCCCGGCATAGCTGGAGTATCCCTTGGAGGAATGATGATCTCCCTTACCTCCGCAGTATCCGGGACCATTGGACATGCCGATGCCTACCTTCATGCGCTCCCAACGCCAACACCCTCAGACACACCAGCTCCCATGCGACGCATTCCTCTTTCCAGCCTTGTCTTGGTGGCCCTGCTAGCGGCCTGCTCGGAAACACCAGAGACCAACGACACTGGCGCGGCCAACCGCAACGCCGCGCCCATCAACGCCCTGCCGCCGACGCTGACCAACCGGCCCACCGCTTCGACCGGTGCGGTTTCCGACCCCAACCCGCCCCATGGCGAACCCGGTCACCGTTGCGAGATCCCGGTGGGCGCTTCACTTTCCGGCACTACGCCCGCGGCCGGGCCGGTGGACCAGATGCCCAGCTCGCAGACGATCACCATGCCGCAAACCACCATCCAGCCCTCATCCGGATCGGGAGGCACATCGCCAGGCATCAATCCACCGCATGGCGAGCCCGGCCACGACTGCGCCGTTCCTGTGGGCAGTCCGCTGCCGGCGAAATAGCAGGCCGAACAGCGATCGTGGCGCAGATGGTCCCAAGGCCCACGCACTTCCCACCGGACGCATTCTATCAGCGACCCAGGCCCACCACGGAGAAGCCCTTGGTGGTGATGCTCAGCGCCTGCCTCGGTGGCATCCACTGTGGTGTGGACGGCGGCACCAACGGCGACCACGCGTCTTTGCGCAATTGGCTGGTGCGGCCCGAAGTGCGGCTGGTGCGGTTCTGCCCTGAGGACCACTCCTTCGGCACACCGCGCATGACGCCTGACAGCCATGGTGGCAACGGCTTCGATGTGCTCGATGGCCTGGCGCGCTCATGTGCAGAGGATGGTTCCGACTGGACGGAAGGCATGATCGGCGGAGCGTTTGCCATGCGCGACCTGGCCCTGCGCGAAGGCGTGGAGCTGGCGATCCTGATGGATATGAGTGGCGCGTGTGGCAGCACGGTGACCTACCTCGGTTCGCGCTTCTTGGAGACCAAGGTCTACCAACGTGGTCCGGGCGTGGCGGCCGCCGCATTGATCCGAGCAGGCATTCCGGTGATCTCGCAACGCGACGACCGTTCGCTAAGGATGCTGCGCGACCTGCTGGACGGAACACATTTGCTCACCGATGAATGCGACCACTGGGAGAAGGCGTGGTACCAGAACCACTTCGCAGGGTGAGCGCAAGCGATCGCATGTTCACCGTCATCTACACCTTTCGTGTGAAGGGCGGCCAGGAGGAGGCGTTCCAGCAGAGCTGGGCCCACATCACTGAGCACTACAAGCGCACGCGCGGCAGCCTGGGCAGCCGCCTGCACCGGGACCAGGACGGCACCTTTGTGGCCATCGCCCTATGGCCCGACCGCCAGCACTGGGAGGCTCCCGGACCGCCTGACACGCCGGCATTGGCCGCCGCGCGCTCCACCATGCGCGATGCTTGCGAGGAAATCCGGACCAGGTACGAATTGGAGGTCGTCCAGGACCTTTGGCAACGCGCATCAACATGACCATCGAGCACCAGACCGGCCCCACCAAAGGACGATTCCTGATGAAGGAAGGCGAGCAGGTACTGGGGGAAACGACCTATTCCGTGGCCGGCACGGACAAGATCATCATCGACCATACCGAGGGCTATCCGGGGTCGGAAGGCCAGGGCGTGGGCAGGAAACTGGTGATGGCGGCGGTGGAATATGCCCGCGCCCATGGCCTGAAGATCATTCCACTATGCCCGTTCGCCAGGAGCGTGTTCGACCGGAACGCGGCGGAACTGGCCGATGTGCGCGCCTGAACCATGAGCAAGCACAAGCTGGACCTGCACGAGATCTACAACAGCGGCCACGAGCTGGATCGGGCCTTGCGGGAAGCCATGGACCATTGTGAGGAGCGCGGGATCGACCTGCTGGAGATCATCCCCGGCAAGGGGAGTGGCCAATTGAAGAAGAAGGTGTTGCGCTTCCTGCAGCTGCCGGAAGTGAAGCGGCGCTATCACCGGGTCGACAAGGACCGTGACAATTTCGGACGCTTGTTCGTGCGGTTCAGGCACTGATCGCCACGCTACCCCGCCACGCCCGCGACCGCATCAGGCCGCTTTTTGCGTCTGCATCTCCTCGGTCACCCGCTTCAGGCCCACCAGCGATTCCACCCAGACCCGCCCCGCCGCCCGCGCCCTGCGCACATCGTGGGGCAAACCGGCGAAGTCGCCATGCCAGAGCTGCACGCGTGTACGTCCGTCGCGTTCCTCATCCAGCACGATATCCACCGTGGTGTAGCTCGCAGGCACATCCGGCAGTTTGCCGTCGGTCAGCAGCCGCGTGTAGCGCAAGCGCCGTCCCGGGATCATGGCCATCACGGTGCCTTGGGCGCGCAGATGTTCCGTTCCCTCCACGTTCTCGAACCACAACAGGGGCGCACCGACCTTCCATGTGCTCCTGGCCTGCCAGCCTTCCAAGTACAATTTGGTGACCTGGGGATCGGTCAACGCTTTCCAGATCGTCGCAGGTCCCGCGTCGATCAGCAGTGTCCGCTCAACTATCGTATCTCGCTTCATCATGGTCCGAGAACGCATGATCCATGCCGGTCGTTCATCCGCGACAGGCTGACAGCAAGGGAAGCTTGGACGGCTGACCGTGCCCGGGGCCACCGCGCGGCCCCCTCCGTACCTTCCCGCCCCAGCCCTTGGGACACAGGGGAATGGGTCCATCAAGCCCCATGATCGGCGACATGATCGAGCCAGGAACATGGATCGGGTCCCCGCCCCGTACCGGGCGCCCTTCGTGGTGGACCGCCCCATTGTGGTTGCTCTGTCTCCACAGCGCCCAGGCACAGCTGGTGATCAATGAGGTCTGTTCCCGGAACAGCACTGTGCTGGAGGATGCGGCTGGACGCCATCCGGACTGGATCGAGTTGTTCAATGCGGGCGGCACAGCGGTTGACCTTGGCCAATACCACCTGAGCGACAGGATCATGCAGCCGGGAATGTGGCCATTGCCAGCCCTGGAGCTTGGTCCCGGGGAATACGTGGTCTTCATGCAAGGCGAACCTGCCGACGGGCCGATGTACTTCCCTTTTGGCATCTCTGGTGAAGGCGAATCGGTCTTCCTGTCCGATGCCTCGCTGGTAAGCGTATCCAGCCTGGACGTTCCCACGCTTCGGGCCGATCATTCCTTCGGCCGCCATGAACAGGGTACGGCCATCTTCATGGACCCCACCCCGGGCGGCCCCAATACCACCACGGCCTATGCGGGATATGCTGCGATGCCCTGGCCGGATCCGCTGCCCGGTTTTCGGCAACCAGGCGAAACCATGGTGTTGATGGCCGAACAAGGCCATGCCATCCACTACACCTTGGACAACACGGACCCGAATACAGGGTCTTCCCTGTACCATTCGGCCATCTCGCTGGAAAGCAACACCGTGGTGAAGGCCATCGCCATCGCCCCCGGACTTGTGCCCAGTGAGGTCTTCACGGGCACCTACCTGGTCAACGCCCACAGACGACTGCCCACCTTATCCATCACCACCCACCCGGACAGCCTGTTCCACGACACCTTGGGGATCTACGACACCGGCCCTTTCGCCGACCCCGAGTTCCCCTACTGGGGCGCCAACTTCTGGAGCAACCGGCACATCCCCGTGCATGTGGAGTTCTTCGACGAGAACGGCCACCTGGGGCTGTCGCAGAAGGTGGATCTGCGCATGCACGGCGGCACGCAGGCCCGCACCAAGCCACAGCGACCCTTCCGCCTCACCGCCAGAGGGCGCTATGGCGACGCGCGTCTGCGAAACCCCTTCTTTCCGGAGCGCGGCGCCAACATGGACTACAAACACCTGGTGTTGCGCAACGCCAGCAACGATTTTTCCAGGGCGCATTTCCGGGACGCTTACTGGCATCGGCAGGTCATGCGCGACAAGCTGGACATCGACGCGATCGCCTACCGCCCCGTGCAGGTCTTCGTCAATGGTGCCTACTGGGGCGTGATGAACCTGCGCGAACGCTTGAGCGCGCACTACCTGGCCCAACACTACGATGTGGACCGCGATCGTATCTTGATGATGGAGGACGAGAACACGCCGATCATCGGGGATACCATGCCCTTCCTCCAATTGAAGGAGTTCATACTGCAGCACGACCTGAACGACCCGGTGCACTGGGCCGCTCTGGAAGAACAACTCGACATTCCCAGCTACAAGGACTACTTCGCCACGGAGATCTTCGCCGGCAATGTGGACTGGCCGGCCAACAACGTGCGCTACTGGAAGCCCTCGGCGGTGGAGGGCAAGTGGCGCTATCTGTTGCACGACCTGGATGCCACCATGTACCTGGCGGAGTGGATCCCCATGGAGGTGGACATGTTCTGGTGGGTGCTGGAACACCGCGAAGGCTGGACCCACAGCGAGATCTTCCGGGCCCTGCTGGCCAACCACGAATTCCGGCGCACCTTCATCAACCGGCTGGCCGACCTGATGAACACCACCTTCTCCCCGGGTTCCATGCAGGAGACCATGGCGGGTATCCGCGCCACCATCGGGCCTGACATGCCGCACCATTTCCTACGGTGGGACGTGGACATCAACCTTTGGAGACAGCACGCCGAAGGCATCCTGCCCCTGTTCGCCCGGACGCGGCAGGACTATGTGCGCGACCATGTGCTGGACCGTTTCGAACTGCCTTCCACCACCGCGCTCCGCTGGGAGGTCTTTCCGCCCGGCGCCGGTGAAGTGCGCATCAACACCATTGCGCCTGAGATGCCGTTCGAGGGTGTCTACTTCAGCGACAATCCGATCGACCTGTGGGCCGAGGCGGCGCCCGGTTTCGTATTCGACCACTGGCAGCATGATGCGGTGGATGAGGACCTGTCGGAAGGTGCCTTCCTGCGGTACGACCCCACCCTGCCAGGCAAGATCACCGCCTACTTCCGCCGGCCGGGCGAAGAACTCATGGCCTTCCCCAACCCTTTCACCGAACAGGTGGAATTGGGCATTGTGGCGCGGCGCCATACCCGGGCGGATATCGCGGTGCACGACAGCCAGGGCCGGGTGGTGGCGGAAATGGGTCATGCGCTGCATCCAGGCATGAACCGGGTGACCCTGGACCTGGGGCACTTGTCGCCGGGCGTTCTGCTGGCCCGCTTGGTCGTGGACGGTCGCCAGGCCAGTGCCCGCATCGTGAAGATGAGGCCCTGACCAGCGGTGACGATGCGCCTCAGGAACATGAGCATCTGGTCCCCGTTGGATCGACGGTAGCATGTTCTTGAGCGACGGAATGCGAACAAGCTTCGCCGAGAACCTCGATCCCACATGGTTGGCGGGATCAAGGGTGCGACATTGTGTTCGAACGGATCTTTGAAAACATGGTGACCAAGCGTTAACATTGTGACGTCATCCCTGAGCTATGGATGACCATGGATCACAAGCTCATTGAACGAAACCCCAAACCCCATACCCATGAAGAAGTCCTTACTCGCTTCTGTGCTTGCCATTGGCGCCTTGATCGCCCATGCGCAGGTGACCACTTACGTGTTGCAACCGCCCGCCCTGGAGGGTGCGTTGGAATTCACCTGGCCTGCCTGGGGCCAGACGCCCGACCTGAACGATCCCGCCAACCAGGTGATCGGCATGGCCGCCTTTGTGAACGATGGTACCGCAGGCGACAGCTTGGGCTGCAATGCCCTGGTGAACGGTGCGGAGATCGCCGGCAAGATCGCCATGGTATACCGCGGCGCTTGTGAGTTCGGCATCAAGGCCCTGAATGCCCAGAACGCCGGTGCCATCGCCGTGGTGATCATCAACAACGCGCCCGGCGTGATCGCCATGGGTGCCGGCGCCAGCGGTGGCGACGTGACGATCCCCGTGGTGATGATCGGTGGCGAGAGCGGTGCGCTGCTCTACGACGAGATCCTCGCCGGCAATGTGCAACTGCTCATCGGCAGTGTGCTGGGGGTGTATGACTACAATCTGTCCATGTCATCGGATGCTTCGCGCATCACCCGCTACAGCGCCCGCCCGGGACCCTTCTCGCAGGGCCTCACCACCACCATGGGCGCCACGATCCGCAACTTCGGGTCCCAGCCCCAGAGTGGCATCACGTTGAAGTGTGTGATCACCAATGGTGCCAACACCGTGTACGACCAGACCTCGGCCCCTGCCGCACTGGGCTTCAACGAGAGCGCCTTTTTCTCGCTGCCCGACTTCACCCAGGCCAGCTACCAGGGTCTGTATGAGGCCACCTACACCATCCAGTCGGCCAACCCGGATGACTTCCCCAGCGACAACAGCTTCAGCTTCAATTTCCTCGCCGAGGAGTTGGCGGCCTACTCGCGCATCCACCCGGTGGACAAGGTTCCCCTGCCCGACACGCACATCCGTGCCGTGCTGAACGCCCCGAACTTCGGGCTCTGCACCTACTTCCGCCACCCACAGGCCAGCCAGTACAAGGTGGAAGGTATCTACACCTCGTCCTCCAAGGCCGGTGGTGCCAGTGTGGAAGGCGACCTGCTGGAGGCGCGCATCTATGAGTGGAACGGCAACTGGAGCGGCTGGAGCGACGCCACCGTCGACCAGATCTTCCAAGTGGATGTGGCCGACTACTTCTACACCGAGAACCTCGGCAGTCAGGTGGTGTACATACCCTTCACCACGCCCTTCGGCATGGAGGACAACCAGCGCTACCTGTTCTGCTCCTTCACCCCCGCCACGGATGTGTTCATCGGCGCGGGCGAGGTGCTGAACTATGTGGACATGCAGGCCCAGGACGATGAGCCCATCTACATCGCTTACAATGACGGCGAGTGGATCTCCTTCACCGATCTGGACCACAGCTCCGTAGGCATCAAGATGACGCCTGTGGTGGGCATCGCCGAAAGCGACAAGCTGGAGCTGACCCCCTTCCCCAACCCCGCCACCGAGTGGATCCGCATCCCGCTGGCCGGCCAGACCGGCGCGGCCAACCTGCAGATCTTCGATCTGGCCGGCAACAAGGTGGGCGAGCAGCGCGTGAGCGTGGGCGGCGACGAGACCCTGCTGGTGAACGTGAACGGCATGACCAACGGCATGTACATCTTCCAGATGAACTTCGACAGCGGCAAGTACAGCACCTTCCGTGTGGTGGTGACCAAGTAAGCCCTGTTCATCCTCTTTCGTGCGAGCGCGGCCCCCGGGGCCGCGCTCGTCATTCGGGGCCCAGCCATTCGACCCGTCCTTCAAACAGCATTGGCCATCTTTGGCCTCCAACGCCTACCTGCCATGCCTTCCGTCGACATCCTTTCCAAGGTGGACCTCCAGATGCTGGACAACGCCATCAACGTGGTGAAGCGCGAGATAGATACCCGCTACGACCTGCGCGGCACCAACAGCACCATCGAACTGGACAAGAAGGCGTTGACCATCCGGATCAGCACCGAGGACCACCTGAAACTGGATGCTGTGCTGGACATCCTGTTGGAGCGCAGTGGCAAGCAGAAGGTGGACGTACGCAGCTACGACCTGAGCGAAGAGCCCGTGCCCAGCGGCAAAACGCTCTACCGCATCGTCAAGGTGAAGCAGGGCATCGAGCGGGAGACCGCCAAGAAGATCGTGAAGGCCATCAAGGACAGCGGCCTGAAGGTGCAGCCCCAGATCATGGACGACTTGATCCGCGTGACAGGCAAGAAGATCGACGACCTGCAGGCCGTGATGGCCCTGTGCCGTGAGAAGGACTTCGAACTGCCGTTGCAGTTCGAGAACATGAAGAGCTGAGCGGGGCGCTACGGCAACTGCTCCGTACGGGTATTGGAGGGCACACTGCCACCCACGTTCTGCAGGATGGGGTCGCGGTCATTGGCCACACCAGTGTATTTCACCTGGCCGTCCATGTTCACATCCGCCCGGTGGTAGCCGTTGAAGGTGTTGCTGGGCACGGTGCCGCCAATGGCCTGCAGGATGGGATCGCGGTCGTTGTTCAACCCCGTGTATTTCAGTGACCCATCATTGGTGACGTTTCCCGACCAGAGCACCCGCCGCGGGCCCACCGTCCGCATGGGCTCCGTGCCGAACACCGGCAACGAGAGCGTGGTGAAGTCCACCATCACCGAATTGCCCGAACTCAGAAAGACCGGCTGTTGCGTCATGGCGCCCAAATGATTGCGGTGCCGCACGGCGATGTGGTAGTTGCCGGGGTCGCCAGGAAGTCGCAACGTGGTGCTTGCGTTGTCCGGGCGCATCAGGTCCCCGTCGCGTTGCACCAGCACGCAGCGCGTGGCCACCACCTGTGAAGGCGCGTTCAGCTTGCGCAGTTCCACCATCACCCAATCCACCACGGAGTTGTTGCCCGCATTGCCCAGGAAGCCGGGCAGCACCGAGGTGGCGCCTGGATCGGCCACCCGCTGGAAACCCAGGGCCGAATAAGGCTCTATGAGTGGCACCAGCCCCCCTGCGCGCAGGTCGTCGAACATGGTCTGGGTGCCGCTGTTGTAAGGGCCTTCCAGAAAGAGCTTCACACTCACCAGCACTTCCTCGTTCATCAGGCGCAGGTTGTCCACATAGAGCTGGCCACCATAGTTGTTCTGTGAGGAGATCCGGAGCTGGATCGTCTGTCCGTCATAAGCACTGAGGGAGATGTTGTGGTGCTCCCATTGCTCACAGGTGGCGGGTTGCCAACTTGCTCCACTGTAGTTCGGCGCGGTGATCAGGGCGCTGCCGGTGCGCACGAAAACCGTGGTCCAGCCCGCCTGGCAACTGTTCCGGATCTCTATCCGCAGACCATCCAAGTTGCCCCCCGCCACATGCTTCGCATAGGCGTGGTCGAACTTCAATCGGGTACCGTGCAGGGAGGAGAGGTCGATGAAGGGTGTAATGATGTGATCGAAGCCGAAGCCTTGGTCGTTGTAGTGGTCTCTGCCCCAGGCCCAGGTGGAAAGGCAGCCTGTACCGGGCGAACCGGTCGGCAGGGAGGCCGCGTACCAGGTACTGCCCTGGTCCTGGTTGCCCAGTTCCCATCCCGGTGGTACCGCCACGCCGGAAGCCAAGCCCTCGAAGAAAGGCGTAGGCAGTATCTGGTTGACCTGCAGGTCGAAGGTGACCTCGCCAATATCATCCACCGGGCGTTGGTCCCCTGGATAGAGCACCTCCACCCGCACGGTATGCTGCCCGGGAGACAGCCCCAGTAGCGGCGTGGAGAAGATGTAGCCCACGGCCGAGGACGGTGCGTGTGGACCCTGCGCCACACCATTGACCCAAGGACCATTGTCCACGCGGTAGCGCACCGGAATATCCCCCAACGGCATGGCACCACCATTGCCCACCACGACAGCCACCGGCAACCCGGAGCCGTCGCATTCGACCACATTGCCCGGTGGTGGGTTCAGGATCTCCTGCAGTTGGGCATTCACGTAAGGCAATTGGTCCAAGCGCATGTCATCCAGGAAGAAGCGGTTGCCCCCACCATTGATGGCCACGAAGCGCAACATGATCTCCTGGCCGTCGAATGCCTCCAAGGAGAGCATGGTGTTCCGCCAGGACGCACAATTGGTGGGTTCCCATGGGACATTGGTGGCGAAGGTGGTGCCCAACTCCGCACCCTCCTGGAAGAACACGGTGGTCCAATTGGAACCGCAGTCGGCGCTCACATCCACCCGAAAACCATCGGCGCGTGCCGGATCGGTATGGGGCGCATAGGCATGGGCAAAACGCAGGGTGGCCCGGTGGTTCGCATTCAGGCGGTAGATGGGGCTCACCAGCCGATCCTCGTTCCCGAAGGCGTTGTAGCCAAAGTGGTCAACCCGCAGGGCGCGTGAAGTGGAACAGTTGTGACCGGTGTTCACCTGCACGTTCTCCCAAGTGCGGTCCTCATCGAAGTTCTGCAGGTTCCATTCGATCGGAGCAACAACGCCATCCTCACTGGTCACAAGGAACGCCGGTTCGGGCCAGGGCGGCGTGTCGAAGGTGTTCACCGCCACCAGGTCGAAGACACGGTTCAGCGAATTGTTGGCGGGGTTCTGGTCGGTGATGAAGGCCTTGACCTCGATCGTATTGAAACCAGGACCCGGGAACTGGGCCGGTGTGGCGAACACATGGACGCCCTGGGTCCCTGGCATCATCGTGCCCACGAAGGTCTCCATCACCCATGGACCACCATTCACTTGATATCCCACCTGGAACCCGGTGGCCGGTTGAAAGCCACCGCTATACATCCGCATGGAAACGGGCTGCGAGGTGGTGCTGCAATAGAACATCTGGGATCCACCCGGGGAGAGGATCTCGTTGACGGCCACCTCCACAGCCGGTGGTGGAGTTAGTACGCGCAGATCGTCGATGAACGTCCTGCCCCCCGGTACAGCTCCGGTGGTCGCCTCGAACCGCAGACGGACCGTCTTTCCCGCATATGCCTGCAGCGAAACACTCTCATTCACCCACTGAGCGCAAGAGGTCAGGCTGCGGGAGGCATTCGGTGGTGCGGTGGCCATGGCCGGTGCTTCCAGTTCCTGGATCACGTCCCAGGTCTGGCCGCAATCCTCGGAAATGGTGATGCGCAAGCTGTGCACACTGTTGGGATCGGACAACCAGGGGACATAGGCCCTGCGGTATTGGAATGAAGCGACCTCATTGTCAGGTACGCCAATGAGCGGACTTTGGTATCCATCAGTTCCCGGCAGAGTGTGGGTCCTCCGGAAGACCTTCTGGGAGGAACATGTCCATCCATGTGGCTCGTTATCAACAAACCAAGGACTGCCGCTCTCGATGGGAAGCCACCTATCAGCCGAGTAATAGTCCCAAGAAAAGTAATGGGGCACCGGCCTCCCTGTCCGAAGCTCTATCACCTTGATCCGTTCATCATCCGCTGGCAGTTCATCACCGGCACTTTCCACCCAGGCGCGTATCACATACCCACCTGGTTCGACCAGTTCGATCGGGGACATGGGGTACTCCACATCCACGGTGCCGAGGTGCGTCAGGGTCTGCCCCACCACCTGGCTGAACACCGGCCCATCGTCCACCTGGTAACGCACTGTGAATCCACTTTGAGGCAGCAGACCCGTGTTGCGCACCCGCAGCTTCGCCACCCATGGTCCGCAGGATCGGGTCACGCTGTTCGCCGGGGCCACTATGGCCTCCAGCGCCAGATTGTTGTTCAAGGGGCCGGTCTCGAAAGACTCCACTTGATCGTCGCGCGAAGAGCTGGAGCCTTGTGATGCGAAGTATCCCAGCCCTCGGCGCGCGAAGGCGGCTCGGATCAGGTCCTGGTGTGCCCCCCCATAGGCGGCCATGTCGGCGGCCAGGATCGCATCACGCGCGTCCACGAAGCCCGGCTTGCAAGGTGTGAGCTTCATGCCATCGATCACCAGGCGCAGTGCCCGGTTGTTGCCCCCATTGCCATTGTACAGGTCGGGGGAGAAACCGTAGAGGTCGATCAAATCCCAGGTCATCTCCCACAGCATGGTGCACCACACGAAGCCAATGCCGTGCGGCGCCGATAGTCCACCGTACAGGTTCGTCAATGCATAGGTGTAGTTGTTCACCGCGAAGTCGGTACTGTAAGGTGCAGGACGGATGCCACCCGGTCCAGGTGGCTGGCCCCTCAAATAGTTGCCCACCCCACGCGGCATGCTCCGGGTGTCCGATGCTTTCATGGTCATCATCAGACCGATGTAATCGCTCCACCCTTCGCCCATCTGTTCGTTATTGCCCAGGCAGGTCACGCTACCCGGGCCACCCACCAGCCGCTGACTCAGGCCATGTGCATACTCATGGCCGATCACGCCATTCTCCAGGTCGCTGGTGCGGACCGGACTGGCGTAGTTCCATAGGAACATCTGCATGCGCGGCGGCAAACCATCCGATGGTACTTGGATATTGGCGTTGTTCATTCCACTCCCGTCCATTGCTTCGGCCCGGATGAGATCCCCCTCCATGCCTCCGCGGCCATAGTTGTTCTGTTGGAAATTCCCGCTCCCCTCATCGAATCCATAGGCGTACAGCACATCGTGCATGTAGTTGCACCAGAAGAACAGGTTGGTGATGGCCGCGCTTTGATAGTTGTGCGGGTGCCCCGCCAGGTTCATCGGGAAGTCGAACTCCAAAGTCGGGCCTCCATCCGGACTGAAGCCCGGGGTGGCATTCGCGCCATCGATATCCTCATAGGCATGCACATTGTTGCCTCGGGTGATGGTGTACTCCGCACCAGGGGCACCATTGGTGTCGTGCCAGCCGAACGGCGAAGCGATGCCGCCATCCAGCCAAGGTGAGGTCACGACGGAGCGCGGACCCTCGCTCGGACTTACCAGTGGCGGTGCGAAGACCCGATAAGTGTTGGGAGCGGACATGAATGCGGCGTTCTCTTCGGGAACCTCATGCATGTGCGCGGGGCATGAACCATGGGCATGCGTCCGCCCCTCGCCGAAGCTGCAATGGATC
This sequence comes from Flavobacteriales bacterium, assembly GCA_026129465.1. NCBI lineage: Bacteria > Pseudomonadati > Bacteroidota > Flavobacteriia > Flavobacteriales > Flavobacteriales bacterium. Next base: position 3,754,033 of record JAHCIA010000001.1, on the reverse strand, counting down.
ACCCGGTCCACCCGATCGAGTTCCTGCCCGGTAAGGGCATCGATCTTCAGGTCCCACCAGTGCTCACCGCTGGGCATCAGGAAATCCACTGACCAGACCAGGCGCAGCAGGGTATCCACCGGCCATAGTGCCAACTGGACGGTCACCGGCATTTCGCCGAAGTCCGCGCCATCATACACACGCTTGTGCCCGGGCTCAGTGCTCAGCAACCGCGGCATGGGCAGGCCCTCCTTGCCGAGCGCCTGTGCCAGTGCAGCGTCCGCACCGATCGCGGGGCTGATGGAGTTCACCCTGCCGGTGATCCGTGGAAAAGCGCCCACGTTCAGCTTCAGCAGGGAACCGTCGGCCATGCGGTGCACGGCGATCTCACCGTTCCACACCTCGATGCCCTGCCAACGTTGGCGCAGCCAGGTGTGCTGCACCCCGGTGTGCGCCGTTGTATAATGGTCTGTCACCACCACATCGGCCAGGTCCTGCTCCGTGAAACCCGCCTTCACCAGATCACCCTGCACCAAGGTGATCAAAGCGCGCGGATCGGGACGGTCCTGGGCATGGAGCGTGGCGACGGAGAGCATGATCGGAAGGAGGGATGGCAGGCGCATGTGCGGGAGGTGTTGATCGTCTACGTCGCTTCCAAGATCATTTGCCTGCGATCGTCCATCGCACTCCTGCTTATCCTGCGGTGGTTGATCGATCCAGTGGCTACATTTCCACACCTGCCGATCGCATGACCTCGTTCGTCCGCTGTTTCTGGCCCACTTGCCATGGGCTGGCTTTTATCGCCATATCCAGCCTGCGAACGGCCGGTGTGCATGCACAGGACGCCTCACTGGTACCGGCCATACGAGCGGAACTGGCTTCGGCCGCCAACGACACCCTGCGTGCCGATGCCCTCGCCCGCCTCTGCTTCAACCTGATCAACTCCGAACCCGACAGCGCACGCCACTGCGGAGAGCAGGCCCTGGCCCTGGCCACGTGCATCGGCCACCCCAAGGCCATCGCCGACGCACACAACAACCTGGGGTGGCTGGAGACCCAGCAGGGCAGACCGGCCGAGGCAAAGGACCACCTCAACGCGGCACTGGCCGGTTTTCGCAGCATCGGCAATCCCTCCTACACCTCCATCGCCCTCAGCAACCTGGGCTGGCTGGCCGACAAACAGGGCGACCGCACCAGTGCGCTGAAATACTTCGACGAGGCGCTCGACCAAGCCACCCTCGCAGCGGATAGCGCCAGCATGGCCGTGCTCCTCTATTCCATCGGCAGCACCTACAACAAGATGAAAGAGTACGGCCGGGCAAGGGCGCAACTGGAACGCTCACTGGCCATCGAACAACGGCTGGGCCGCCGCAACAAGCAGGGCAACTGTCTGGTGGCGATCGGCAACGCCTGGCGCAGTGATGGCGATGCACGCAAGGCCCAGGAGCATTACGCCCGCGCCGCCAAGCTCTACCGGGAGACCGGCAACCAATACGGATCGGGCATGGTGGAGGAGAACAGCGGCGACCTCTTCCTGGAAAGCGACCCCGCCAAGGCCCTGCCCTACTACCAGCGTGCCTTCGCACATTACGACAGCCTGCACAGTGACGCGGACAAGGCCTACATCCTCCAACGAATGGGTGAGGCGCAGAAGGGCTTGAAACGCCATGATGAGGCCGCCGCCAGCTACACTGGAGCGCAGGCTCTGGCCCAACGGACCGGCAGCACCGGCCTGATGATGGAGTTGGAGCTGAGCCTGGGCGACCTGGCTGTTCAGCGCGGGCGCAGCGATGAGGCCCTGGCGCACTACCAACGCCACATGGCCCTGAAGGACAGCCTGCAGGGTGCGGCCAACCAGCGCGAACTGATGCGGCTGCGCGCCGAATTCGAGACCGAACAGGCCGAACAGGAGAACGTACTGCTGAAGACCGAGAACGAACTGCGCCGCCTGAACGAGGAGCGACTCAAAGCAAGATGGATCGCCACTTTCGGGGCATCCCTGCTGCTCATCGCCCTGCTCACCCTGCTCTTCCGGAACTACCGCCTGCGCGGGAAACACACCAAGGATGTGGAGCGTTTCAACAAGGAGCTCCAAGCCCAGCGCGACCAAGTGCAGCACATGAACGACCTGCTGGAATTGAAGGTCCTGCGCAGCCAGCTCAACCCGCACTTCATCCACAACTGCCAGAACAGCGCCATCGCCATGGTGAAGGAAGGCCGCCACGTGGAGGCGCTGGCCTACCTGCAGGGCCTGAGCAAACTCATGCGCATGGTGCTGGAGCATTCCGTCAGCGACCGCATCAGCGTGGAGGAGGAGATGGCATTTCTGCGCCTGTACATGAAACTCGAATCGTTGCGCATGCCAGGGCTCCAATTCGAAGTGGATGCTGACAAGGAACTGCTGGATGAAGAAGCCGAACTGCCGGCGCTGCTCGTGCAACCATTCGTGGAGAACGCCTTGTGGCACGGACTCGCGGCGAAGGAAGGACCGCGCCAGCTGAGTGTACGATTCAGCGCCGCGGACAAGGGACTCCGCTGTACCGTGCGCGACAATGGTGTGGGCCGCAATGGGAAAAGCATCAAGGCCAATGGACACCGCTCGCTGGGCACCGAGTTGACCAACGAGCGCCTGCAACTCCTCACCCACCGGTTGCAGCAGCGTGGCTCTTACACCATCCATGACCTTGAGGATCCCAAGGGCGGATCGGCCGGTACCGAGGTGGTGATCGAATTGGAGAGTTGAAGGCCGTCATCACCAGATCGTCACTCTTCCCGAACTTTCCACCATGATCCGCACCCTGCTGGTGGACGATGACCCGGCGGCACGCAGCTACCTGCGTGGTCTGCTCGCCGATGCGCACCCCGAGGTGGAGGTGATCGGCGAGGCTTCCAATATCCAGGAAGCCCATCGCCTGATCTCCGAACTGAAACCCGCACTGGTATTCCTGGACGTGGAGATGCCCGGCGGCAGCGGCTTCGACCTGCTGCGCGAGCTGAAGCGCTGGGACTTCGAGGTCATCTTCGTCACCGGCTTCCAGCGCTACGCCATCCAGGCCATCCGATTCAGCGCACTGGACTACCTGCCCAAGCCAGCCCAGCCCGATGAGCTGGCCTTCGCGCTCGAACGCTATGCTGAGCGACACGCGGCAGAACTTGATCGCGCCAAGGTGCAGGAGCAGTTCCTCGCCAACATCAACCAGCCCAAGGTGGAGGCCTTCCGCCTCACCATTCCCCACGGCGACCGCACCTTCTTTGTGGCACCCACCGAGGTGGAGCGCTGCATGGCCGACCGCAACTACACCTGGGTGTACCTGGTGCAAGACCGCCGCTACCTGCTGGCCCGCACATTGAAGGAGTTCGAGGAGATGCTCACGCCCTTCGGTTTCCTGCGGATCAACCGCAGCGCGCTGGTGCGCAAGGACACCATCCTGCGCCTACATGATGGCCACGCCGAATTGAAGGACGGCGAGAAGCTTGAAGTGAGCCGGCGGCGCTGGCCGGAACTGAAGCGGATGTGGGCGGCATAGCCTACCACAGGATCGATCGACCGACCAACGGATAGATAGCCTTGTGAACAGGGCATCATGCGCACGCACCTTGGTACTTCAACGCCACGTCCATGCGCGCACTCTACACGCTTTCCGCCTCCCTCCTGCTCCTCTCCGTCCACGCCCAATGGCCCACCACACCGCAGGAGCCGCTGGTGGTGTGCGACCACCCCAGCGACCAGCGGCAGGAGATCCGTGTGCTGCCCGAGCCCGATGGTGGCTGGCTGGTGCTGTGGCGCGACGACCGCGAAGCCCCACAGAAGTACGGTATCTACGGCCAGCGGATCGACCTGCAGGGCAACCTGTTGTGGGAGGAGAACGGGCGCACGATCCTCACCCTGCCCGACCAGAGCATCAACGAACTGGCCACAACCCGGCTGCCCAACGGGAACGCCCTGCTGCTGTACATCCACGGCGCCAGCTACCTCATCAATGACACTATCAGTGCCTTGGCCATTGATGCCAACGGACAACCGGCCTGGGCCACGCCCACGCTGGTGAGCCACAAGGGGCCAACACCCTACTTCCAGGTGTCCTACACCCACCAGCCCGGCCTGCTGCCCCTGGCCGATGGTGCGTACATGGCCTGGCATGCCAATACGGGGCTAGTGGTGAGCCGCATCGCCACCAACGGGACACTGCTGCACCCCTTCCACGGCACCTTGGTGAACATCAACCAGGCACCGAGGCCCTATTTCCTCCACAGCGACCTGGCCGGCGGACTCATCATAGAGAAGATGGCGGGCAGCGACAACTCCCCCTTGCACGTGCAGCGCGTGGATCCTGACGGCAACAGCCTGTGGACGCCGCCCTTGGTTTCCACACAGGGAAATCCCGGACTGTGGTACGACTACCACTCGCGCATGAGCAGCACCGGGGTGATGACCACCGTGTGGCAGAACCAACTGCAGCTCTTCCACGCGCGTTATGACACGAGCGGCACCATGCTCACCAGCACGCCCGACACGCTGAACAACGCGCCCGGCGGGAACTCCAGCCCGCATGTGACGCTGCACGACGGCAGTGCCTGGGTGGTTTGGGCCGATGGCCGCCCACCCTATACCTCCCAGCAGGTGCATGCGCAGCGTTATGATGCCAATGGTTTGGCGCAGTGGATCACCGATGGCGCGCTGGTGATGGAGCCCAACAGCAATGGCACCATGCCGCGCTTCATGGGCAGCGAGGACGGCACTGTGATCCTGGCCACTGTGAGCCAGTGGGGAGGCTTCCGCGCGCAACGCGTGCTGCCCGATGCCAGCACCGCCTGGGCCGATACCGTTCGCTTCTGTGTGTATCAGAAGATGCCCTCACCCGGCACCTATGCGCTGCTCGATGATGGCGACGGTGGTGTGGCCTCGGTCTGGTTCAATTGGAACGACAATGCCATCTATGCCGCGCGGCTGGACCGCTGGGGCCGCTTGGGCGACTTCACCTCCGTGGCCGAGCACGAGGTGCCTTCCTTCAGCCTGTTCCCCAATCCCGCCGAGGGCCAGATCACCTTGCAGAGCCTGGGCGGCAAACCCTTGGGCGAGGTGCGCATCCTCAGCGCGGATGGACGTGTGGTGCAGGACATCGGTAGCACGGCCATGGAACGCACCACTGTGGATGTGAGCGGACTGCCCGCGGGAGTCTACATCGCCACGATCGGCGGACGTGAAGGCCGCGCCGTGCAGCGCTTCGTGAAGCAGTGATCGGATCCATGCGGCCGCACCGCTGGATCACCGCCGCCACCATCGGATAGGAAGCCTTGGGAACAGGGCCATCCGTACGTGCACCTTGGCGGGTGAAAAGCTCAAGCCATGCGCGCACTCTACACCCTTGCTGCCTCCCTGCTGCTTCTTACCGCCCACGCCCAGTGGCCCACGGACCCCAATGATCCGCTGGTGGTCTGCAACGACCCCAGCGACCAGCGCGACTACCGATTGGCTGGCGATGGTGCCGGTGGTTGGTATGTGACATGGCTCGACAACCGCTTGGGCGCGAACCGCTACGCCGTATTCGGGCAGCGGGTGAACAGCCAGGGCATTCCGCAGTGGGAGCCGAACGGCCGCTTGATCCAGGAAGTGCCCGGGCGCAGCATCGGCTTCTACGCCATCGCCCGCATGAGCGACAACAACCTGTTCATGGCCTACATCTCCGGGGTGGACGTCAACTCGGGCGACACCGTGCGGGCCATGGCCTTTGATGACGAAGGTGCAGCCGTCTGGGCCGAGCCCACTCTCCTGGCCATTCCAGGCATGCTGCCCGGTGGCGGCACCGGCTACGCCAACTTCTATCCGCGCTTGACACCCGTCCTGAACGGCATGTTCGTGGGCTGGGGCTCCTGGCCGGTGGGCGGTGCCGACTATGTACACCTGGCCCGCGTGCTGAACGATGGCACCAACCTGATGCCCGTGCAAGGCATCGAAGTACCCAACATGAACAACTCCATCTTTTCAGGCCCCTGGTCCATGCGCCACGACCTGAACGGCGGGCTGCTGCTTGAAGAACGCTGGGGCAATGGAGCCGGTGCGCCGCTCTACGCCATGCGGGTGGATAGCATGGGCAATCAGCTCTGGCCTTCGAACCTGATCGTGAGCGCGAACAGCGGCGGGTTGGCCTATGAATGGAGCTCGGCGGTGGCGCCCACTGCCCGGGTGAATTCGGTCTGGGCCAATGGCTACGACCTGCGCATGGCCATCTATGACACCACGGGCGTGCTGTTCAACACCACGGCACCCATCGATGTGTGCATCCACCCGGATGTGCAGGAGAACCCCTTCGTGGTGCAATCCGCCACGGAGACCACGGTGTTCTGGGCGGACAACCGCGCGGCGTTGGGTGGCGGAAGGCAGGTGTTCATGCAGCGCTTCGATGCGGAAGGCAATGCACTGCTGCCCTCGGAAGGTGCACTGGCCCTGCAGTGCAACGGCAACCAGAACGGATTCCCGCGCGCCATCGCAGCCGAGGACAACACGCACATCGTGGCCATGATCGCGCCATTCGCGAACAATGGTGCCACGCCTGGTTTCCGTGTAGGAAGGGTAACCAACACCGGCACCAACCTCTGGAGCGATACCACGCGCTTCACCACCACGGCCTTCGCCCCCAATGACCTGGTCTCCTACTCCTTGGTATCCGATGGCGATGGCGGCGCGGCCTGCTTCTGGTTCAATTCCACCAACAACGCCATCTACGCGGCCCGGCTGGACCGCAACGGGCGCATGGGCGACTTCACGTCGGTCGCTGAGCACGCGCAGGCCTCGTTCAGCCTGTTCCCCAACCCCGCCACGGACCGCATCACCCTGCGAAGCCGCAATGGTGGTCCGCTGGGCGAAGTGCGCATCCATGCTGCGGATGGGCGCTTGGTGAAGCAGTTCAGCGTGCCACAGCAGGACCGCCTGGTGATCGACTTGACGGACCTGCCCGCAGGCCTCTACACCCTTACCGCCCAGCACAACGCCCAGCGCAGTGCCACGCGCTTGGTGAAACACTGATCATCCACCCATGACACGCAGCCACACACTCCTACTCGCCAGCGTGCTCGCCCACGCGACCAGCGCCCAAGTACTCGACCAGTCGCAAGCCGTGCCGCCGTATGGCGCGTACAGCCATGACCGGTTCGTGGGCGATGCCTTCGGTTCCACCCTGGATACCGTCGGCACCGGGCTCACCTGGAACATCAGCGCGATCGCCTGGACAGCGGACGACCCAGTGACCTACGCCGTGATGGACGCGGGTTCCAGTGCCTTCGCTGGCCTGGCACCGACCGCGAGCACCTGCTTGGTGGAATCCACACCCGGCCAGGGCGATCTGCACTGGTTCTATCGCAACACCACAACTGAACTGGAAAGCGTTGGCGTGGTACTCGACTTTCCCGGCTTCCCCGCCACGCTGGAGCCGGATTGCCCGGGCCTGCTCCTCACTTATCCCGCCCCGCTGGGCACCACGGTGCTGCCCGGTCTTGCGGGCTGCGGCATGGACATCGATGCGGTGGAGCGCAAGGTGCTGGCATCGGGCACGCTCCAGACCCCGGCGGGCAGCTACCCAGGCATGGTGCTCATCCGCACCACGCTCTGCGGGCTCGATCCCTTTGGCAAAGGAGAGACCATCTGCGACCACCGCTACGAGTGGTACAAGCTGGGCAACCTGCTGAAGCCGCTGCTCACCATCTACCGGTTGGACCAGGACTGGAACATGGCCATCCTCCTTATACCGACGGGCTTCACGGGCACGCAGGAGATCACGCTCACGACATCGCTGACCGTCCATCCCAACCCCGCCGCCGACCAGCTCATCGTGCAGCACAGCAAGAGCCTGCCGCTAGGCGAAGTGGCCCTGCACGCCCTGGATGGGCGACTGCTGCTGAGCGAACAATCGAATACGGACCGGCTGGTGCTGGATGTGCAGGACCTGGCACCGGGGCTGTACAGCGTGGCTTGCATGCTGAATGGCAAGCGGACGATGGTGCGGTTCGTGAAGGAGTGAAGGCCTTGAAAGGCGCATGCATCCGGGCCAGGAAGCAGAACCAATCGCCCAAAGACAAGCGAACGGGACATCTGGCGGAGTGAGCCGTCAACAGCAGGATCCTTCAACTTTGGCGCTCGTGCAGGCCGAGGCATGGCCTTTACCGGCTTGAACACGCCCCCATGCTCATTGCCAGACTCTACGCGGACCACCTCTTTGATACCACGAAAAAAGCGCTCGACCTGTTCGGTACGCTGGAGCGACACGATGCATTCGTCGCGTTGAGCAGGTTCGGCGCGCACGAGCCGCTGCGGATGGCCTATGACAAGGGCAACCTGCACCAAGCCTGTGAGCTGCTCGTGGGCGGTGGCCGCTCGGGCGATATCCTCCTGAAGGGAAGCAAGCACAAATTCCTGTGCTGGATCCGTTGGCGCTCTATCGGCGTATCCGAATGGGTCTTCTGGGTCGACGATAAGGTGCTCCAGAAGCCCGCGCTGACCCACGCTTTCATGGGTCTGCTGCACGATCTGGTGAGCCGCTATCATGTTATTTTCGGTGGTGTCGCCACGGAAGCGGAATGGCACGCGAAGAACTGGAAGGTGTCCGAGGACGAGTCAACGGAGATGAAGCTGGGACTCGATGGCATCGACCGGAAGTTCTTCCCCGGCCTTTACTGGGTCACCATCTTCGGGAAGCGGATCACCGTCCCCAACATACGGCAGAACGCAGCCCTACGGCCCTTCCTGGCAGTGTTCGGGAACGATGATCATGCGACCACGATCGTGACCACCTCCGATCCGTTCGACTTCAACAACCCGGAACGGAAGCGCTGTGAAGCAGCCATACGCGCAGTGGTCGGGAGCGAGCACTTTTTCGACCTACACGACCTGGAGAAGACTCCGATGGAGATCAGCTATTGATTCGCTGATCGACGCCCGATGGTCAGCAACACCGGGCCCGAGACGGACCGATGTTCCGTGTCGATCATGGCCTTTCCTGCCCTTCAATAAAGGCTGAACTCAAAGCTGCACCCCCACCTCCCTGCTTGGCCCGCTCTCGGCCCCTGTGACCGCCACGCTGCGCACGAAGTAGAAGGTGAGCTTACCCTTCACGGGATTGAAATCCTCGAATTGGAGCGGCTTCCCGGCAGGCACACTGCCGAGTTTCACCGGATCGCTGCCGCGTGTGTATCGATAGATGTCGAACCGCTCGACGACCTCACTCACCGGCGGCTCCCAAAGCAGTGTCACCTTGCCGCCCACCGATCGCGCCTCCACGCCACCAGGTGCGGCCGGCGGCGCCACCCTGGCCCTTGCCGTGACCGCATGACCCGGCTGGCTGGAGCGGCCCAAGGCATTGATGGAGATCACCCGGTAGGTGGTGGGGCGCCCATCGGCATCCAGTGTGTCCACCAGGAAATTGGTGCTGCGCCATAGCGTGTCCACGCGTCCCTGCGGACGTGTGCGTACCACCTTGTACGCTTCCCACAGGGCCTCACCACTCTGGTCCTCCCAGCGCACGATGGCCACATCCACATCCACTTGGGCGGTGATGCCCTTGGGTGGTTCGGGCACCGGTGCATGGGCGGTGGGCAACACGGCCACCGTGTCGCTCCATGCGCCTTCCACATGGCTGGTGCTGACCGCCTGCACCGCATAGCGATACATGCGCCCACCTGTGACACTGCGCGCCGTGTCCAAGTAGCTGTAGCCACCTTCCGACCCGGCAGGCAACCTCGGCGCGGCCAGCATCAACGGTCCATCGCCCTCACCGCGGTAGAGGTGGAATCCCAACAGGTCGGGATGCGGATGCACCCAGGTCAGTTTCACCCCTTGGTCGGTCACTTCGGCATCGAATTCCTCCACCGGTGGCGGCGCCGAACGATCGTAGGCCACGGCACCGAAACTGACCCCGCGCATGGGCACGTGCGTGGCCTTGTACTCCAGCACGAAGCGATAGAAATAGGAGGTGGCCGGGCGTATGTCCTCATCAACGAAACCGGTTCGATCGGTGCTCAACTCGGCCACGTTCCTGAAACCGTCCACACTGTTGGTGCTTCGCTGCAGCACCACATGCTTCACCAAGGGGGCGTTGTCCAGTTTCCAGCTGATCCCGATGCGGCGCCCCGTGCTGTCGCCCACAGCGGAAAGGTCATAGGGCATGGGCATCTGGGTGGCATCCAGGCCAGCGGCGTACACCGTGTCGCAGGGTGGCATGGGGTTGCCCAGCAGGTCCCAGCCCTTCACCACATACCGGAAGGCACGGTGCCGCAGGGCCGTGGTATCGGTGATGCGATACCATACGCTGTCGCCCTGCCGACGGTCCATTTGGATCTCCGGTTCGATGCGCTCGAACGGGTCGCGGTCCACGCTGCGCGATACTTCCAGGATCTCCGGCCGATGGGTGCCCGTGCAGGCCCAGAAGAGGTTGAGGCGTCGCTGGTGTTCCTGGTAGCTGGTGAAGAGCGGCACCAGGGGTTCCACCACGCTGCCGGCGGAGGAACTGGTGAAGCGTGAAAGGAACTGGTTCTGGGCACCCTGCACCGTGACCCGGTACTGGTAGAGCGTCCCGGGCTTCACATCGGTGTCGCACCAAACGGCACCCACCGCCAGCAACGCGGCCATGTCACTGCTGCCGGCGCCCAATTGCTCGCGCGACCCGTGGCGCTGCAGGCGTTGCCAGAGGCTGTCGGGTTTCGCCGCGCCGGAGCGCGATGGGTAAGGCAACAGGCCGGAGGCTTTCTCCATGCCCTTGGCGATCTCCTTGGCGGAGTTCACAGGCTTCAATTCGGCCACCTTGCGGAACTCCTCCTGCCCTTCGGTGCGCCGTTCGATGCGTATGCCCGTGACGGGACCGCCAGCGCGCATCAACTGGCCACCGGTGAAGACGAAGATGCCTTTGGCACCGGCGCGGGCGAGTTCGGGATCCGAACGCTGCGCCGCCAAAGGCGCCAGTAGGACGGACACCAGGATCGTGAGGATGTAGCGCATGAGGGTATGCATCAAGGGGTCAATTCTCGGTGGGCGGCGGATCATGCTGGGTGGTCGATGTGCCATTGTTGCCCATGGTGAACACGAAGTCCGATCCGCTGTTGCTGATGTTCGCCTGCATGCCCAGGCCAATGGTGCCCCCGATGGTGAAGTGCAGGCAGAGGTCGTCATCGCAGGGTATCGAGCACAATCCGCCGCCCACCGTCATGTCACCGGTGAGGGCCACCGCGCCCGAACCCGTGATGTTGTAGTTGCCATTGCTTTGGAACACCCCATCGAGGCCCACGGTGAGGTAGAGTCCGATGCGGCCATGGACGCACAGCACCCCAATGCTTCCACCGCCACCCATGTAGATGTCCACATAGGTGTCGAAGCCCACGCCGTAAATGCCCGACCCGAAGTTGGCCCCGAAGCGCACATCGATGCCGGCCTCGCAACCCATCTCCAAGGAGGCCAGCGGACTGAGATCGATGCTGAAGGTGGGGATCATGGGCCAGGGTATCTGCGCCCCGGCGTTGAAGTAGAACCCGTTGAAGCGGCCGCTGCCGAAGAGCCCCAGATAGGTGGGCGGCAGGAGGTCGCCGGAGGGATACATGGCCTGTGCGATCGCCACGCCCGCCGCAGGCTGCTGCACCAACAGCTCCTGGATGGACGGTATGAGGTAGGCGGGCACCTGGCGTTCCATCTTCTTCTGCACGTGCAGGCTGTACTGCATCAGCATGGCATCCATCTCGGGCGTTCGCGTGGCGTAGTCGCCCAGCAGGATGAAGGCCATGCCGGTGATCTTCGGATCGCTGAGGTTCACCTGGAGCCCGCTCATGAAGTAGAACCCATCGCGATCGATCACGATGGCCGCGGCACCACTCATGCTCGGCCCATTGCTCACGCCATGCGCCACATTCACCGATCCGCTCAAGCGATGGTGCTGCATGTCATACACCATGTTGATGTTGCCGAATGGCGTTTCGATGTCCTTGAGCTTGACCTGCTGGTTCTCCACCTGCAGATCGCCATGCACCTCGAAACGCATGCGCTGCGGCTGGCCATTCTGCGTCTCGAAGCCCATCTCCTCCGGCATGTCGCCCTTCACATAGAAGGTGTTCCAAGCCGGCCCGTTGGCCCCGTTCTGCACCCACATCTCACCTTCCACATCGGTCATCAGGATGCGGCTGCCGGGGTTGTCGCCGCCCAGGCGCATGCTCTGCTGCGGCTCCCGGTCCACGGTGAGTTTGGTGAGCTGTGCGGTGCGCTCCAGCGTGTACGCCAGGTCCTTGAACACTTGGGGGTCCTGGTCGCCGATCACTCCCCGTATGGTGAGCTTGCCCGGCTCGAAAGTGAGGCAGTTGCTGTTGCCCGGCGTGCTGTGGCTGCCCTTGAGGCTGCCCTTGTTGAAGGCGATCTGCACCCCGTTCACGTCCACATGTGGCATGGCGAAGGGTTGCAGGCTGAAGTCGCTCATGCCACCGGGGTTCTTGTCGTAGAGCAGACCCGTGGTGAAGGTGGGGAAGCCGGGGATCCCCAGGTTCAACTCGCCGGAGAGGGTGAGCAGGTCCGGCGAAATGATCATGCTCATCAGGTGGAACTCGCTCACACCGTGGAACGGATACGGCGCGATGCCGCTGCGCAAGGCCACCTCCTGCGCACCATTGCTGAAGAGCCAGATGGAGGTGATGGCGATGTCGCGCTGTGCCGGTATGCCGTCCAAGTGCGCACCGCTGATGGTGGCCCCGGTCACCTGGTCGTCGCGGCTGGTGACCACCACATACCAGGCGGGTATGGGCCGTGCCGCGTCATAGCCGAACTCCGCAGGGCGCAGGGCATCCACGGGTATGGTGCCCATGAGCTTCATGTTCTGCACGCCCATCTCACCGAGCGAGAAGCTGGTGGGGCCCAGCCTGCCCTGCTCCACGGCCAGTTCCATGCCCGCCGCGTTGAGCACGCCCTTGAAGGCGAAGCCGCTGTTGTCCATGGTCAGTTCACTGCCCGCCAGATCGAACTGGCCCAGGGGGATGTTGAAGTTGCGCGGACCACTGAAGTGCACGAGTTGGCCTTCCACCAGCTTGATGGAGCCGATGGCCAGGTCCAGGTCGTTGTCCGGCGCCGGAATGAACTCCAGGTCGGTGTGCAGTCGCGTGTCCAGCACGAGCGAGTCGGGATACAAGTAGGAACCCGCCGTGATGCTGTTCGCCTGGAAGCCATGCAGGGTGTAGGCCAGCGGCTGACCATTGGTATTGGCCACCCGCAGCGCCTGTGCCGTGGGATACCAGCCTTGCGCATCACTGGCGAAGGCGGGTATGCGCATGCCACCGGTGGGTGCCGCCAGCCCGATGCCCTGGCCCGATGGCATGGTGAAGTTGTTGTCGGTGAAGGAGGCCACCGCCACCTGCACGCCGCCGGTCACGGCGCCCCGCTGATCGCCACCGGGTGGCCGTTCCAAGGCGATGCCCTGTTGGGTGTCGCGCAGCGTGGCATGGTAGGCGAAGTCATCATCGGCCGCTTTCGGATACATGCCAATGGCCACCTCGTTCACGCTGAGCGGCATGGGCAATGCGACCGGACGGACAAGCGGCACGTTCACCTGGTTCACCAGCACATCCGGCTCCACCACCACCTGCTCGAAGCGCACACAACCCAGGTCGTTGCCGCTGGCCGAGGCCTGCTTCAGGCGGAAGGTGGCGTTGGCCGAATCCGGCACGGTGACCCAACCGTTGATGCGCGCCTGCCCTCCCTGCAGTTCCGTGAAGGCTGTCACCTCCAACGGGAAGCCCAGGATCCGGCTGAAATCCATGCCATCGTAGATGCTGAGCTGGAAATCGAGGTTCAGCACCACGTTGCCCTGCAACACTTGCTGTGCATCGAAAGTGGCGATGGCGGCACCGTAGGCATTGGTGTTCACACCACCCTCCACGTATTCCATGCCCACATACTGGCCCTGTTTGGAAGCGATGAAGGTGAGGGCCTGCTTCGGCACATTGGTGAGGGAGTAGAAACCGTCCGCGCCGGTCTGCGCCTCGGCCGTGATGCCCAGATATGTATAGCGCACGTTGGCACCGGCCACGGCAGCGCTGTCGATGCGCACATGACCCTGCACGGTGCGCCCGCGCTGCAACTCCAACGGCTTGTCGTACCAGTGTTTCCCGGGCACGGAACTCACCTCCACCTCGCGGGTGACGAAGCCGCTGTTGTCCGGTGCGTAGATGCGGAATTTGAGCGGCTCGCCGCCCGAAACCTTCACCGCGAAATCCACCATGCCACCGTTGTTGGTGGACCGCACCAGGGGCTGCCCCGGAGGTGAGGCCGGTACCGGACCGCCGGCGGCGGTGGCCGGATGCGCAATGGCGGGGTACAGGATGGCATTGGTGCCGATCAACTCCACGCGCGCACCGGCCAGCTTGGGCCCCTGGAATCCGGGGTCCTGGCCCGGCAGGGTGGGCATGGGGTTCTGTGGTTCGCCATGGACGGTGAAATGGATGCGGTGCAGCTTGTAGGGCACCACGGCATTCACCACATGGGTGCCCGTGGCGGGTACGTTCACCGTGATGGTGTCCCGGTCGTACAGGTCCAGGTTGTTGGGAATGATGATGATCTTACGTCCATTGCCACTGGGCACATCGAGCAGGATCTCCTGCTTGTTGCTGAACCAGTTGAACGAGGAGGAGACGATCACGCCCTGCTGACCACTGGCCGGATCCCAGTAATGCGCGCTGGCGCCGAGGCTCTGTCCGGCTTCGTTGTTCAGCACCACGCGCACCTTGCCCTTGGGCGAAAGCCAGATCTCACCCGCACTGTACTGGTAGCCGGGTCTCACCATGCCCACATCGCCGTACATGCTCAAGGGTATCGGTGTACTGCCGCCACCGGATGGCGCGCCACCCGACGGACTGGAACCCCCGCCCATGCCGCCCAGGAAATTGCCGAAGACGCCCAAGTTCAGCAGCCCCCCTGCGGGCACCGTGCCGCCACCGGGACTGATGTTCATGCGGTTCACCACCTTGATGCGGCGACCGAATCCCGCCTTCTCCACATCCAACACATAGAAGTAGCCCTGGGGCGCGCTGAAGGGTCCTTCCACCGATAGGTTCTGCGCGTGTATGCGGCCATCGTTACCGGTCTGCCCGAAGGCCTCGAGCACCATCGGCTTGCCCGCACCGGCCAGGGCGTTCTTCAGCATGATGAATCCATCGGGCTCATTGCCCTCCAGGCTGGCGCCCCACGCGGGGCCACCCTGCATCAGGTGCTGCATGCCCGCATTGCTGATGCGCCAGAGCTTCCAGGGCGCCAGCGGTTCGGCCAGGGCCATGTTCGCCTGCGTGCCCGCCTGCTGGTTCTTCACCGTGGCGGTGATCGCGGGCTTCTTGATGGTGGTGCGGTTCACGTGGTAGAGCCACGCGTCCTGTCCTTTGAAGGCCCGCGCATGACTCCGGCTCAGGGTGCTGAAGCCATCGCGCAACGAGAGGAGGCACTTGGTGCAGACGGTCATCAGCGCGTTGTTGGCCACATTGAAGCAGGAACCGCCCCAATCGTTCTGGTAGGCGTAGTTCACCGGCTGGGGCAGGTTGCTCAGGCTCCACTGCGTAGTGAATTCGTCCGTGGGCCGCGCCCAGGTGAAGTACAGGTTGTTGTTCGACTCCGTGGCGCAATCGAAGCGCACCAGATCGCGGAACTCCACCAGGCCGTCGCTGTTGGTCACCGCCTTGGCGAGGATCTCATACTGCAGCAGGTTGATGGTGATGGTCTCATGGGCCGCCAGGTCCCCCCGCGATGCCTCATCCTTGGGCACATGGGAAGGCTTCGACCCGGTCTTGCGCAAGAGCAGCACCTCCATGTTGGGCTTGACCAATTGGAAGTCCTGCTTCTCGGCCACCACCACACGCACATCGTAGCTCTTCACCTGCGCATGGAACAGGCCCAGGTCGCCGTTGGCGGGCAGCACGGCATTGAACTGGATGGGTTGTGCGTAATACTTGCGCGCCGGATTGCCCACGCGCACCATCAACACCCGCCTGAAGGTCCCGGTGTAGGTCTGGTTGAACTCACCGGTCCATCCGCCTGTGGAACTCACCATGCCCTGCTTCCAGCCGAAGTCGATCGCCTCCACGTGCGGCACATTGAAGTGGAAATTGCCCTGCGCATCGGTGGTGGCGGTGGCCAGCACGGGAAAGGTGAGCGTGGGCTGGTCATGCACCACCAGCTGGTCGGTCTCCGAGACCAATATGTTGCCGGGCAGCAGCTTGTCCGCATTCACGCTCATGACCGGCGCACTTTGGAATTGCACCGCTTGGATGAGCTGCACCGTGACCCCGGCCAGCGCGGATTGCGTGAAGCCACCGAATCCCGACCGGTTGCCGCCATCCAGGTCCGTGATGATCATGCCGGGTACCTGCACGATCCCCACATCACCGATCACGCCACCACCGACGCCACCGCCACCACCCTGGCTTTCACCATGGTTGGTGAGGTTGTGCCAGAAGTAGTGAAGCTTGCCCGAAAGGGTATTGGCCAGGAATTCAGGCGATACGCCCGGATCGATGATCGTGCCGCCGCCCCCCCCACCAACGTAAGGGATGATGGGCACTTCGGACATGCCGATGGTGAACACGCTGATCTCACTGCGCCCCTGGTTGCTGATGCCCACATTGTTGTTCAGGTCCTTCGCGGTCACCTGCATGGCGTAGGTCTTGCCCTGTTCAAAGGGCAGATCGGCCGGTTGCCGCACGTACACATTGCTCATCCAGCCCTCCTTCCGCAGCACGGGCTGCCCGATCTGCCAGTTGCGTGCGGCGATGATGGCGTCATTGGGGTTCTGCCCCTCGAACACCGGTGTCACCAAGAGGTCGTAGGCGATCAACGCTCCGGCCAGATTGCCCAAGGGCGGGGTCCAGCTGAACACCGGATTCACCAGGTAGGGCGACAGCTCCATGCCATGCACCGGCTGCGTGATGATGGGCGGGTTGGCATAGCTGAGTCCGAATGTGAAGCATCCTCCACCGGGCTGTGAGAGCAATTGCGGACCGTTGTAGTCGAAGGCCTCCACACAGAGCTGGTACAGCCCCTCGGGCAACTGGCCGGTTTGCACAATGGCCTGCTGGGTGGACTGGCTGGCATTGGTGGTGACATACTGCGGATCGAAGAAATCCAGCACGCCTGGCTGGGTGCCCAGCACCACGGTACCACCGGGTGGCACCAGAATGGGCGATGCGCCGCGATGCCCTGCCTCGGTGCGGATGAACACACCCGCCGACACGTTCACCAGGCTGCCCTCGAGGCGCACCTCCTTCAGGTCCATGGTGGTATTGGTCAGGGTGATGATCGCCTGGCCGCTCAGGTCGGCATAGTCATACACATAGGCGGAGTACGGAGGCAGCAGGTTCAGGGAGACGATGATCTGCTGCGCGCGCATCGCGAGAGGTGATAATGACAAGCACCCCAGCAGAAGCATCAGTGCGGATCGACCTGCATAGGATCCGCTGACGCCACATCTCCCGGGTCCGTTGGTGCCCGGCACCTCTTCGCATCGCTTCGTCGCCATGTTCTAGAAGTTGATCCCGTATGTGATCCGGGAGGTGATCTCATGGAAGGTCTGGAACACTGTTTCGTCCGCAGCCTCGTTGCGCAGGTAGATCCCTTGCAGGGACAGGCGCCCCTTCTTGTGCACCGCGATGCCCAGGTCCAGCATGCCGCTCAGGGTGTAGCCGTTCTCCGTGCCATTGAAATGGTTGCGGTTGTACATGGTGTTGAAGCCCAATTGCAGCTTCCGCTTGAGCACCGGGAAGCCCATGCCCAATCCCGCACCCAGCGAACCCACATCCCCCTGCGCCAGCACCGTGTTGTTGTAGTTGAGCGATGCGGTGGTGGTGATGGCCCGGTGGATCCACGTGTGGCTGTACACCAGGGCCCCCACCAGCGTGTGCTGGTCGGGTGCCGCGTTGATAGTGGCCACCGGACTGTTGAGCGATTGATACACCCCCACCAGCTGGATGCTGCGCACCGTCTTGTCCGTGATGAGGTTCAGGTAGGGCACCAACGTCCAGTTGTTGCTCACCTGCTTGAACAATTCGGACTCCGGCGACACGCGCGTGGGGTTCTGTGTCACCCCGAAATTGCTCCAGCTGGCATTGAGGCCGAAGCGCTGCGTGGGGTTCCAGTTCATGCCCACATTGCCGATGAGCCGCTCGCTGGTCACCAGCCGCTGGCCGCTGAGGTTGTCGCGCTGAAGGCCGAAGCTGCCGTTGAGGCTCACCCGGCCACTGTCCAAACGCAGATTGGGCGCCACGGTGAACTGCTCGATATCGTTCTGGAAGAAATAGGCGCCCATGCTGCGGTACTCGGGGTCCACCCGCTTGTACAGCAGGGCAAGCCCGCCCTTGGGTGCCTGGTAGTTCAGGCTGGTCTCGCCGGCACTGAGGAACTGGGTGGAGATCTTCGCCCCGAGCCAGCCGCCCAGCACTTCCTGCACAAGCCCCACTTCGCCATCGGTGGCCCTCGCCGGTTGGCGATCGTCCAGCGTGTAGGCACTGGCTCCCAGGTCCGCCTTCCAGAACAGGCGTCGCTTGTCTTTCCGATAGAGGTCCTTGCGCCAGGCTATGCCCACGGCGGTGTTGCGTTGCGGTGGCACACTGTCGCGCTGCAGCGAGGTCAATGAATTCTCCACATCCCAGCCATGCAGGTAGGTCAGGTCCACGAAACCCTCGTGGTGGCCCATGCCCAATTTGGCCGCATAGGCCATGCGCCGGTAGCTGGGCATCGGACGGAAGGCCAGCGGATTGGCGAACTGGGCGGAATCCAGCGCCGTGCTGCGGTTCAGCCGTCCGTACATGAAGCCCATGCGCAAGCCCGAGCGCGGCCCATCAGGCTTGTAGGCCGTATTGATCTCCAAACCGCCTCCCAGCATGCGATATCCGGCCAACGTGTACTGCGAGAAGTTCACGTTCCGGTAGCCCGCATGCAGCGTGAGCCACTTGTAGCGCGGGCTTACACCATACTGGTTGAAGGGCTGGTAGAAGCGGTTCTCGAAATTGCCCAACAGCAGTTGGAAAGGCATGGCCACGCCCAACACGGTTACCGTGGGGGCGCCGCTGAGCATCCAGGTAAAGGGCTGGCGCCGTGCCGTGATGCCATCCACACTGTAGGTCTCGAGCGAAAAGTTCAGGTTGCCGCTGATGGTGACCGGCTTCTTCAGGTCTATCGCCCCGATGTCCTGGCCGGAGACCATGACACCCGGCACCATGCACGATGCGAGCATGACCCCGCGAAGACCGGCACGTAGTGGACGGGATGGTTCCGGCATGGCGGGTGGTTGTTGGCAACGGGCAAGGGTAGCCCGCTCCCTGGCCCTGTTGCCAGCACGATCGATCCAATGGTGTGCGTGCTTATCCGTCGGTGGGACGGCACCCTTCAGCACCGATCACCACCGGATGGGGATCACTTCCGCGCCTGACCGGATCGCTCGATCTCCGCCAGCACCTCCTCCGCCTCCGCACGCTTCAGATCGCTCGCCTTGCGGTCCACATGGCCCAGGCGATGCGCTTCCTCCAACAATTGGCGGTAGCGCCGCTCCAGGGCGGCGCGCGGGTCTTTCTTCTTGAAGAGTCCGAACATGGGGCGGGGTTCCCTGATGGAACACCATCTGCAGGCAAGTGGTTCACCCACGGTCAGCCCAGGCCGCACCGAGATCCAGGGTATGCCGGCTTTCACCCCCGCCATCGTGCGACCGCTCGATGAAGGTGGCCACCCCCCCGGCATCCACCAGCAGCACCGTACTCGCCCGGGTGCCGTAGCTGGGAGTGCGGATGAAAATGCTGCCCAGGGCGCGCTCCCATGCCTCGCCCACACCCGTATCGGGCAGCGCCTCCACGGGTGCCGGGCATTCGTCCGCAAGCATGTCGAAGAGGTCTTCCGTGGGATCGGCCCCATGGCCCGCGAGCACTTCTTCCAAGTGCCCCTTGGCCCTTTGCACTTTGGGCCACGGTGTGTCCAACAGATGGTTGCTCAATCCCAGGATTCCTGTGGGCAGGGCCATGTCCGTGCCATCCACATTGTTGTGGTAGCGCAACCGGCCGATGGGTCCATAGATGAGATTGTACCCGGCAGTGGCGGTCGGGGGCAGCTTGTGCGCGTCACTGAGCAGGGCTTCCACCACCACAGCGCCGCGCGATGGACCTTGGGGCCAGGCACGACGCATGTCCCGGTGGTTGGTCAACGCCGCGAACCGGCCTTGCCGGCTCAGCCCCATCCAGGTACCACCCGCCCGCAGATCGCGGCCCGCCAGGATCCCCGGATGATCGGCCCAGAAGTGCGCGCCGGCCGAGGGCCGCTCCAGGAACTCATCCCGGTTGGCCGCCACCACCAAGGGGTAACGGGTGTGCACCCGATGGGCCAGCACCAGCAGACACATGCCACGAAATAACACCGAAAGGCGGGCGCGAATGGCCCGCAGGAACTACAACACCACTTCGCCCTTGAGGAACATGACGAAGATGAACGTCATGAGAAAATGGTGGAAGAGCAACAAGGTGGTGGCCAGCTTCAGCACCATGCGGCCATTGGGGGTGAGTTCCGGGAAGAGTTTCTTGTTGTTGATGGCGATGATGGGCAGGGGAACGGTGGCCAGCAGGAAGGTCACCGCCAGGACCTTGAAAAGGAGCACGTTCTCCATCACCCCGAAGAACAGGTGCATGTAGTAGAACAATAGTCCGGCGAAGGATAGGATCCCCAAACGAAGAAATAGGCGTGTTTCGGCGATCATGGCCTGGTGTTGCCGCTTTGGTGACGCACCTCCGCTGCCTCTCGTTGCCGCAGGTTCCGCGCCGTAGTGCAAAGTACCGCGATCGGGGGGGCCTGAGTCAATGGGTGCGGTCAGGCGCGCAGCTCCATATTCTTGGTATCCAACGCGGCGCGAGGATCAATGGCTGGACAAGGCGGCGAGCAGCACACCCAGCAACACGGCCAGGGCCCTATCGCGACGCATGCGATGCTCGGGCGCGCTTTCGAAGATGATGGTGGCGCCGATGTGCAGCAGCATGCCGATCGCCAGCCCCAGCAAGCGGTGGAGGATGTCCCCGCCCATGCTGTCGGCGGCCAGCCAGCCCACCAGGATGCCCGCTGGAGCGGCGGCGGCGAAAACGAGGAGTACGATCCAACTGTAGGAACGTCCACTTCCCGAGCGCAGCAGCACCGTGGCCAGGGCGATGGCCATGGGCATCTTGTGCAGGAGCACCCCGGCCACGAAAGGCCTGTTCGCGGCCACGCCAGCATCGGCGAAAGGCATGCCCTCCACGAAGGAATGGATGCAAAGGCTCAACAGGGTGAGCAGCGGCAGGGCCTGGCCCGTGGTGGCGTGCAGGTGCCCATGCTCGATGCCCCGGCTGTAATACTCCAGCGCCACCTGGAGCAGGAACCCGGCCAATACCCAGGACCCCACCCCCCCATGTCCTTCGCCATAGAGGTCGGGCAGCATGTGCAGGAACACCACGGCCAGCAGAAAGGCGCCACTGAAAGCCAGCAGCAGACGCAGGTGGTCCGCCTGCGGCCGGAAAATGCGGACGAGGCCACCGGCCAACAGGGGCAGCACGAAGAAGAGTATGGCGATGACCTCGATCATGCGGTTTCCTTGGTGGTCCAGAGCACAAAGCGATCGGAACGAAGCGGATCGAAGGGGTCCAGGCGGGGGCCATCGGTGCGGTCCACCACCACAAGCCCGGCTTCCTCGGCCAAGCACTCCAATTGGGAGGGCCGCAGCAGGCGAACCCGCTCCTCGAAGCGATGCATACGGCCATCGTCATCCACGGTGATGCTTTTCACCAGCGTGCCATTCTCCTGCCGCCGTTCGGTATGGAAGCGCACACCCGCGATCAGCCGGTCCTCATCGGGCATCACGTTCCCAAGCACCCTGGGGGTGTTCATGAAATCCAGCACGAAATGGCCACCCCTGGCCAGCATGGTGTGCGCGGATCGAAGCACACGCAGATCATCCTCTGGTGCCGCGGTGTAGCCGATGCTCGTGAACAGGCAGATCGCCGCATCGAACTCGGCACCTGGGATCGGCTCCCGCATGTCGTGCACATGGAACTCGGCCTCAGGGACGCGCTCGCGGGCAGCGATGATGCTGGCAGGTGACAGATCGATGCCCGTGACCCGCATGCCGGCCATTACCAGGCACCGGGCGTGCCGCCCCCTGCCGCAGGCCATGTCCAGCACCCGGCTGCCGGCCGGCAGCCGCCAACGGGCCAGGATGGCCTCCACCCATAGGGCCGCATCGCGCTCATCGCGGTGGCCATACAGCAATTCGTAGTAGCGCGAATCGAACCAGGGCGTGGACCAGCTCATCGCAGGTGCTTGGAAAGGGCCGCCAATGTAGGGCATCATCCGAAGGCGGGTTGACAAGTACGTGGATAACTCCACCATCCACGGGCCTTGCTCGCGGCCGGTCGCGGCTTGTTTTGCCTGACGGTCCCCTCAACGCCCCTCGATCGTTCCGCATGCTCGACAGGATCTACGACCTCTACGACGAAATGGAGCGTCAGCGCGTGATGCTCTCCTTCAAAGGCGATCTGACCGGCGATCTGGTCACCGCGCTGCTGGGGCTGGTGGAGCGGAAGATGGAGATCATCGAGCCCGACCCGCGCGCGCGCAAGCGCGTTTTCAACGTGGTGATGGAGTGCCTGCAGAACCTCTTCCACCACAACGCGCGCCTCAAGGTGAGCGATGGCCAGGCCAGCCCCACCGATGAACCCCATGGCGTGGTGATGATCGTCCAGTCCGAGAACGGCTACTCGGTGCTCACCGGGAATTTCATGGCCGGCGCGGATGTGGACCAGCTCCGATCCCATCTGGACCGGATCAACAACCTGGCCGCCGACCAGCTTCGCGACCTCTACCGGGAACGTCTCAGCAATGGCCAGTTCAGCCTGCATGGCGGCGGTGGCCTGGGCATGATCGACATCGCGCGCAAGAGCGGTGGCAAGCTGGAATACGGCTTCGTGCCCTTCGATACCGACAACGCCTTCTTCAGCCTCAACGTCAACGTCACCACCTAGCACCACATGGCCACCATGGGACCTCTTGTGATCGAAGGGACCGCCAAGACCCCCTCGATCCGCTTCGACGCCGAGACCGGCCTGCTCGAGATCAAGGGCCGCTCCATTCCGGAGAACTCCATCGACTTCTACAAGCCATTGATCGATTGGCTGGACCGCTACTCACGCGGGGTGAAGAGCAAGACCGCCCTGCATGTGCAGCTCGAATACTTCAACACCAGCTCATCGAAGTGCATCCTGGACGTCTTCAAGAAGCTGGAGGCGATCCGCATGGCCGGGAACGAAACGGCCGTGCTATGGCACTACGAGCGCGACGACGAGGACATGCTGGAGGCGGGCGAGGACTACGCGGGCATCATCAATGTGCCCTTCCGCATGATCGAGATCGCCGAGGTGGACGGCGGCGCTTAGGCACGCCGGTCAACTCCCCTTGCGGCCGGGCATCCAGGCCATCGCGCGCGGGAACCACTCCAGGTACAAGGCAAGGCCCAACAGCAGGGACATGGTCCAGAGCATGCCCACGTTGGCCCAGAGCGTGGGCAGGCGCCGGCCCATGAGCCATTTGGACGGAGCGTAGAAGTGGGCCGCGAAGAATCCGCCGCGCGCGGGTTCCAGGTAGATGGGGTCGCTCTTGCGCACCAGCCCCCCGCGGTACTCCACGATCACGTTCACATCATTCTTGTTGGTGACCACTTCGGCCAGACCCTCGTTGCGGTGCTGGTCGTACAGCCGGAAATAGGCGGTGCGTGCGGCGGGGTCCCCGGTCATCTCCGCGATGCGCCCTTCCTTCTCCTTCTCGGCCTCCTTGAAGGTGCGGCGATAGTGCGCGATCAGGGTGTTCAGCGCGGCATCGGCGTCGTCCAGCACGGCGTCCGTCACACGGCCCGGGCGCAACCGTTCGATCCCGTCGAAATTGAACCCTTCCAGGGACGCGCTCTCGTGGGCCAGTTCGGTGCGCAGCAGATCGAGGTCCGCGGAAGCCTCCTCCACCGGCCTGCCCTCGCGCAGCGCGCGGCGCACATCGGCCGAACGGTTCAGCAGCTCGCGCGCCCAAAGGTCCTTCTTCCAGTTGGCCGTGCGCATGCGCTGGTCGTGCCGGTAGAATTCACGCTCGTAGGCGTTCTCCATGAATTGCGTCACGGCGAGCGCTTCGTAGGCCCAGCGAGAGGCCATGATGTTGCCGATCCAGGGCACACTGCGCTCCGAGGCGAACCAGGGATGCAGCTTGTCGAACTTCACGATGATGCCGCTGAAGAGCAGCTGCGGGATGATCAGCACAGGGATCATGATGTAGATCACCTTGGCGCTGTTGAAGCTGGCGCTCACGTTCAGGCCGAGCACGTTCGCGAAACAGGAGGTGCTGAAGAGCACCAGCCAGTGCGCCCAGAACAGGTCGCGGATGCCCAGCACCTGCGTGGCCACCAGCATGAAGAGCAGCGTCTGGATGGCCGATATCGTGAATAGCAGCGTCACCTTGCTCACCAGGTAACTGGCCCGGCTCAGGTCGAGGAATTTCTCGCGCTGCAGGATGCGCCGGTCGCGGATGATCTCCTCGGCGCTGACGGTGAGGCCCAGGAACAGCGCCACGATCACGGCGATGAAGAGGAATTGCGGCAGGTTGTCGTTCTCCCGGAACACATATGCCGCATCACCATGGCCGCTTTGGTGGTACTTCAGGAAGAAGGCCATCAGAAAGGCGAGCGCGGGGGCTTCCAGCAGGTTGATGAGCACATACTGCCGGTTGGCGAGCTTGCTCAGCAGGTCGCGTTTGAGGTAGACGATGCATTGGAGCAGGCGCGAGGGCGTGGTGAAGGTGCTGCGCGGCACGCTGCGTTCCTGTGGCACCTGCTCCATGCGCCCCACCGCCTGGGCGCGGAACACCTCGTTCCAGGCCTCGGGGCTGATGCGGCGCTGGTCGGTCTCGTTGCCGTATTCGTCCACCAGCTTCGACTCCAGGATGTTGAAGATCTGCTCGGGGTTCACATTGCCGCAGGCGGCGCACTGGCCCACCTCGCTGTTCACCTGGCCGGTGACACGCTTGAAGTAGACCACCGCGTCCACGGGGTCGCCGTGGTAGACCGGGTGGCCCTCCTGGTCGAGCAGCAGCAACCGGTCGAATAGCTTGAAGATGTCCGACGAGGGCTGGTGGATGACCACGAAGACGAGCCTGCCCTTCAGGGCCAGCTCCTTCAGCAGGTCCATGATGTTCTCCGAATCGCGCGAGCTTAGGCCGCTGGTGGGCTCGTCCACGAAGAGCACGCTCGGCTCGCGGATGAGTTCCAGCGCGATGTTGAGCCGTTTGCGCTGGCCGCCGCTGATGGTCTTGTCCAGCGGGCTGCCCACCTTCAGGTCCTTCACCTCATAGAGCCCCAGGCTCTGCAGCATGCGCAGCACGCGTGAGATCACCTGTTCCTTGTCCAGGTCGCCGAAGCTGAGCCGGGCGTTGTAGAAGAGGTTCTGGAACACGGTGAGTTCCTCGATCAGCAGGTCGTCCTGGCTCACGTGGCCGATCACGCCGCGGATGCGGTCGCGTTCACGGTGCACATCAATGCCGTTGATGGTGACGCGCCCGCGACTGGGGCGCAGGTTGCCATTCAGCACGTTGAGCAGGGTGCTCTTGCCGCTGCCGCTGCCACCCATGATGCCGATGAGCTTCCCGGAGGTCTCGGCCAGATGCAGCTCATGCAGGCCGGTGCGGCCGTTCGGGAAGACGAACTCGATGCCGTCGGCCTGGAACACGATGCGCGGCCTGCCCGCCGGGTCCATGAAGGCGCCCAGGATGTCGCTGTAGTAGATGGGCACCCCGTTGGGCGGGCGCACACTGCTGCCGTTGCCCAGCACATAGTGCCTGTCGCGATCCATGGGCTGGCCGTTGAGCAGCACCCGGTCATCGCCGGTGTAGCGCATCACGTACAGGTTCACGCTGGGCAGATGCAGCACCCGCAGATCGCCGGGCAACGCATGGGTGTGCAGATGGCGCGCGCGCGCCATGGTGTTGCCCAGGGCCGCGTCGATGTAAAGCAGATGCTCCGCGTCCTCGCGCTCCTGCTTCCGCTGGCGCACGAATCGGCGGCAACGCATATGATCCTCCTGGCCGATGTTGAAGGTCTCGGCCACAGTGGTCACGAACTCGGTCTCTTCTTCGCTGGGTTCATCATGCGCATGGATGAACTCCAGCAGGTGCAGCAGCACCACGAACTTCTGGCGACGGTCGAGCTCCTGGTTCACCTGGGTGCAGATGCCGAGCATCTTCACCGAGTTGAGCGAGGTGCGCTTGCGCGTGGCGCGGGCACCGCCATGGTAGTCCTGCACGAATTCGGCGAAGCGGGCCATGTGGGCCGCCGCCTCCTCCGGGCTGAATTGGCGGCGCAGGAAGCGCTCCAGAGTGAGGGCGTTCACCGCACGTGCACCATCCGCCGCGCCATCACCGCGTGCGATGATGGCGAAGAGTTGCAGCAGCGCCTTGAGGATCTTCTCGCTCATGCGTCCTTTCGTCCTGTGGGATGGCCCGAAAAAAGAGCGCCCCTCTTTACGGGAGGGGCGCCCAAAGGTTCACGGGCCTTTGGCCCTGTGGCCAGGCTACTTCTTGAAGCCGATGAGCATCACGGCGCAACCGCTGCCGGCCTTCGAGGCGTCCAGCGCGGCTTCGATGGTGACATCCAGCGTGTTGGTCACGGCCAGGTCCCAGTAAGGGGCATTGCTGTGTTCGCGGTTGCTGAAAAGCAGGTTGCGCTCGCGGTCATAGACGCTGAACTGGAGGATGCCGTCCGTTTCACCACTGCAGGCCGCCACACGGTAAGTGGTGCCACCGAAGAGGGTCAGACCGAACTCGGCCACCTCGTCTCCCTGCAACAGGGCGCGATAGAACTGCCCGTCGGGGATGTAACGTGCGGTGATGTGCTGCTCGCAGCGGCTGGCGATGGGCTCGCACATGCCCTGCGACATGGCGGCCGGCGCGGTGGCCAGCAGGGTGATGGGGAATATCAGATGGCGAAGCATGGTCATGCGATGATCTGGGCGCGGAGCGCGTTCACTTGTTCGCGGATGGCATCGATGGTGGCCGGCGGGATCTCCACGCTGGACTTGCTGTTGATGTAGGTGGTGCGGGCGGAGGCGTCGGTCACGGGTTCCTCATAGGTGTAGGCCCGCTTGATGCCCGAGAATTGGCCCTGAAGGCCTCGCAGCCCCTTGAGCAGGCCCTCGGCATCCACGTCGGCCTGCTTTTCCAGCAAGGCCACCAGGCCATCCAGTGTACCACGCTGGTCGCCAATGCGGTGGACCAGCGTCCGCACGTTGACGGCCTCAGCATCGTTGAGCACAAGGTGCAGGGATTCGATCCAGCCGCCGGCCAGCACCAGAACACCCACGTCATCGCGGTCGTTCTCCTTCAGGTAGCGATCCGCAGCGCGGAAGGCGGTGCCGCTGAAGAGCAGCAGGCTGTCCTCGTTGCCGAGGTTCTTCTTGAAGCCGTCCAGCAGGCTCTTGTCGAAGGCATTGCCCAGGTCCAACTGATTGCCCACTTTCTCGATGGCCTGCAACGTGGCCATGGCCCGCTGGCCGTCCTGATGCACGGTCACATAGGCGAGGTCCGCACCGAGCATGCCCAGCAGGGTGGCCTGGTTGGTCTTTCCCGCACTGGTGCTGGCGCTTTCCAGCGGAAGCGGCAGGTCCTTCCGGTAGGGCAGGCCCGCTTCACGGATGGCCAGCGCGGTCTGCGCCGGTGATGGAATGCTGAAGACCCGGTCACCGATGCGCATCACCTGCTCATCGGAAGGCGCTTCGGGAATGGACGGGGTTTGTCCCTGGTCACTGGCATCGCCAGCGCCACCGCCGCAGGCGGCAAGCAGCAGGATGATGGCCAAACCGGGAAAGGTCCTGGGGGTCAAGGGCGTGATCATACCGGAGCGTACGGGGCTAAGGTTCGGAGCCGAAGGTAAGTGGGCCTTCTACGGGGCTCGGGCGCGAAAGGCTTCACTTTTCAACAGCCCTGGCGTGGCCCATGGCGGCCTTCCACTACCAGCGTTCCAGGCGGGAACCGCGACGGGCGTACCAGGCGATGAAAAGATAGCAGGGCAACAGAACGGCGTAGGCCCACTGCGGGCCGATCGCCGGCAGGTCGCTGAGACGGCCGTAGAGCAACGGCAACAAGGCCCCACCGGCGATGGCCATGATCAGCAACGCGCTGCCCACTTTCATGTGGCGGCCCAGATCGCGGATCGCCAGCGGCCAGATGGCCGGCCAGACGAGCGCGTTGGCCAGGCCCAGGAGTGCGATGCACCAGACCGACAGTGGACCTTCCGTGAACAAGGCGGCCAGGGTAAGGGCCACCCCCAGCCAGGCGGAGATCGCCAAGGCGCGCGCCTGGGTGATGAAGCGCGGTATGGCGATGATGCCCAGCACATAGCCCACCACCATGGCGCCCAAGGTCCAGCTGGTGAGCTGCCGCGCGGTGGCCAGCGGCATGCCCTGCGCCTGGCCATAGAGCCCGATGGTATCCCCCGCGATCACCTCGGCGCCCACGTAGAGGAAAAGGGCCACCACCCCGAGCACCAGCCAGGGGTGGTCCAGCACCCGCTCACGCCCACCCGCAGCCATGCCCTGCTCCCCATCCAATTCCAATTCCGGCAAAGGCCCCAGGCGCACCAGGAAGCCCAAAGCGACCAGCACGGCCGCCATACCCGCGTAGGGCACGATCACCCGGCGGGCCAGTTCGTCCAACCGCTGCGCACGTTCCGCGTCCGCCAGTCCTTCCAGCGCCGCCACGAAGGCATCACCATCGGCCAGCACCACATAGCCCAGCGCGATCGGGGCCAGCACGCCGGCCACCTTGTTGCAGATGCCCATGATGCTGATGCGGCGCGCCGCGCTTTCCAATGGCCCCACGATGGTGATGTAGGGATTGGAGGCCGTCTGCAGCACGCTCAGTCCCGTGCCAATGATGAACAAGCCGGTGAGGAACAGGCCATAGGTGCGCAACATCGCGGCCGGAATGAAGAGGCATGCGCCCAGGGCCATCACCAGCAGCCCGGCCATCATGCCGTTCTTCAATCCGATGCGTTGCAGCAGCCAGGCTCCCGGCAACGCCGTGAAGAAGTACGCGATGTAGAAGGCGAAAGCCACGAGCAGCGCACTGAAGTTGTCAAGTTCACAGGCGATGCGCAGGTAGGGGATCAGCGCGCCATTCAGCCAGGTGACGAATCCGAAGAGGAAGAAAAGCCCACCGAGGATGAGGATGGGCGTAAGGGGTTCCCGCGAGCGATCCGCCATGCGCATGGTCCGCGATGGTTCGCGGCGCGGTGAAAGTATCCCTGGGTCCCCATCGCGATCGGCGGCTTCAGCTCCGATCGGCCAACAGCACACTGTCGATGGACGCCTGCCGGCGCGTCACCAATTCAACTGCTTCTTGTAGTACCGCGGAAAACGGATGCTCTTGCGCACCTGCTGGTAGTAGCGCCTCCAGCGCGGTGTATCCTGGTCGTAGACCTGCGAGGTCGAGGGCGTTTCCGGCGCCTGCTCCTTGGGCGTGCGGGTTCGTTTCCTGGCTTCCATGCCGATAAGACAAACGACATCGCCGAATTGTTGCCCGGGGGATCATTGGATCGCCCAACGGTGACTTGAAGGACATGATCGGTACCTTCCACGTCACGAGCGCCCATTTTTGTGCTCTTGTCCACGCACCGCTTCGCCGATGTGATCCTGCCGCTGGCCGTGCCCGGCCGGTTCACCTATGCCCTGCCCGATGGCCTGGGTCCCGTGGTGCCCGGAATGCGCGTGGCCGTGCCCTTCGGACGGGGCAGGAAGATCTACGGCGCCCTGGTGCAGCGTGTGCATGATGAAGCCCCCGGCCACCATGCACCACGCGAAGTGCTGTCACGCCTGGACGACGCCCCGGTGGTGACCACCACGCAATTGGAACTCTGGCAGCGCATCGCGGACCACTACCTCTGCACCCTGGGCGAAGTGATGATCGCCGCGCTGCCCGGCCAACTCACCCTGACCAGCGAGACACGCCTGGTGGCCGCTCCCGGCCCCGTGGCCGACGCCGCCCATGACCGCGCTTCCGCAGCCTTGCTCGCCGCCCTGGCGGGCCGCGAAGTGCTCACCCTGGCGCAGGCGGGCGAGATCCTCGAAGTGAAGGACCCCATGCCCGCCGTGAAGCGGCTGATGGAACGCGGCGCGTTGATGCTGGAGGAACAATTGCGCGACGACCACAAACCCAGGATGGTGGGCTATGTGCGCCTCTCCACCGCCGCATCGGAGGAGGAGGCGCTGCACGACTGGTTCGACCAACTGGAGAAGAAGGCGCCCAAGCAGTTGCACATGCTGATGCGCTACGTGGAGTTGAGCCGATGCTTGAGCGATGCCCCGCGCGAAGTGGAGAAGCGCAAGCTGCTGCACCTCAGTGGCGGTACCGCGGCCATGCTGCGGCAGCTGGTGGAGAAGGGCCTGTTCGAGACCTACGAGCGCGAGGCGGGCAGCGCACCGGAAGGACCCTACGAACGACCCGCGGGCCGGCTCAGCGATGCGCAGGCGAAGGCACTGGCGGAGATCGAGGCGGCTTTCGAGCGCCAGGACGTGGTGTTGCTGCATGGCGTCACCTCCTCGGGCAAGACCGAGGTGTACGCGCGGCCCATCGATGCGCAACTGGCCATGGGCCGCCAGGTGCTCTACCTGCTGCCGGAGATCGCGCTCACCTCCCAGATGATCGGGCGGCTGCGCGGCCTATTCGGCGACCGCGTGGCCGTCTACCACTCGCGCATGCCGCAGCGCGAACGCACCGCCCTGTGGATGCGCATGGCCCGCGGCGAAGGGCCTTCCATTCTGGTGGGCGCGCGATCGGCGCTGTTCCTGCCCTTCACCAAGCTCGGCCTGGTGGTGGTGGACGAGGAGCACGACCCCAGCTACAAGCAGCATGAGCCCGCCCCGCGCTACCAGGCACGCGACATGGCCATCGTGCTCGCCGCGCTGCACGGGGCCAGGACCATCCTGGGTTCGGCCACACCTTCCATGGAAAGCCTGCACAACGCCCATGCGGGGAAGTACGGCCATGTGAAGCTCCTCACGCGCTACGGCGACCTGCCCATGCCCTCCATCCTGCGCGTGGACCTGCGCGAAGCACGACGCATGAAGAAGATGCGCGGGCATTTCTCCGCCACCTTGATCGACACCATCCAACAGGCGATCGGACGGCGCGAACAGGTGATCCTCTTCCAGAACCGGCGTGGCTATGTGCCCGTTTGGCAATGCGCGGCCTGCGGCTGGGTGCCCGAGTGCGACCACTGCGACGTGAGCCTCACCTACCACAAGCACGACCACCAACTCCGCTGCCACTATTGTGCGCGGCGCTACACCCCGCCTGTGGTCTGTGGACATTGCGGCGGCAACCGCCTGCGCATGCTGGGCTTCGGCACCGAGAAGATCGAGGAGGAACTCGCCGGTCTCTTCCCCGAGGCGCGCATCGCCCGGCTGGACCAGGACACCGCGCGCGGCCGCAACGCCGTGGACCGCATCCTGGAGGACCTCGCCCAAGGGGCGCTCGACATCCTCGTGGGCACGCAGATGGTGACCAAGGGCCTGGACTTCGACCGCGTGAGCGTGGTGGGCATCCTGCACGCGGACAACCTGATGCGCTTCCCTGATTTCCGCGCCCACGAGCGGGCCTTCCAATTGATGGCGCAGGTGGCTGGCCGCTCCGGCCGGCGCGATACGCCCGGCACGGTGGTGATCCAGGCCGATGAGGTCGGCCACCCCGTGCTGGACCTGGTGGCGCGGCACGATGTGGAAGGCATGTACCAGCGCGAACTGGGCCACCGTCTGGCCCACGGCTACCCACCCTTCACACGCATCATCAAGCTCACGCTGAAGCACCGCCACCAGGACCGCGTGGCGGCCACGGCGCGTGTGCTGGCGGAAGCGCTGCGTGAAGGGCTCGGCGAGCGTGTCCTGGGACCCGACATCCCCGGCGTGTCACGCGTGCGCGACCTGCACCTGCGCGACCTGATGATCAAGATCCGCCGCAGCGCGCATCACAGCGAGAAGGCATACGTACGCGAGACGATCGACCGCGTCTTCGCCCTGCCCGAGCACGCACCCGTGCGCCTCGTCACCGACGTGGACCCGAACTGAACCGATCACTCGATCACCACGCGCAACGCCGATCCTTCCGCGAAGCGCAGCAGGTGCAGCCCCGGCGTCAGCGATGGCCATTCGATGCGGGCCGCGCCCATGCTGAAGTCCGCGAAACCCTGCAGGACCGCACGGCCATCGGCGGCGTGGAGTGCGAACGAATGGCGGCCGCTGCGGGCATCGCTGGCGGAGATGAAGAGCTGGTCGTGCGCCGGATTCGGATGGACGCTCCACACGCTTGGAACGGCTCCATCGATGCCGGTCCAGGCACAATCACCCTGCAGCTGATCGAACCAGGCCTTGGCCGAAAGCAGCGCGGGGAAGGCGCAGCCGCCGTGGTCGAAACTCGCGCCGGCGCTCATCGCCTGCACGGATGCGGCGCCGTTGGCCTGCATGGCCTGCAAGGTCACGATGCTGTTCTGGTAGACCACGTGGTCGTCCGCCTCGCAATAGATCATGCGCACCGGGGCCTGCGGGGTCCAGTCGTAGAGGTCGTTGTCGCGCAGCGCCACACGGAAGAAGTGGTCCGGGTCGCTGTTGAAGTCGGCCAGCACCTCATCCTTCAGGATCTGGCTGGGCACGTTGGGCATCACCGCGTCCACCGGCCCTGAACCATTGTTGCCTTGGAAGAGCGGTGGCAGCAGCGTGGCCCAGGGCTCTTTCAGCACATCGCCCAGATCGTCCACCATGCCGGGGTAGACATGGTGGTAGGCGAAGAGGATGTAGGGCAGGTAGTAGGGCGCGGGGTAGGGATCGGGTGAGACGATCACTTCGGCCTGCACGCCACTGACGTCGTACGGACCGCTGCAGGGTGCGCTGGCCGTCACGGTGAATTCCTCGGCGTATTGCTCCTCGATCATCCTGTGGGTGGCCATGCAGGCGTGCCCGCCCTGGGAGTAGCCCACCAGGAAGAGCTGGCCATTGAGCTGCACATCCTTCTCCGCGCAGAACTCCCGCGCCGCGCGCAGCATGTCGATGCTGGCGGAAGCTTCCGATGCCGCATGGATGTACGGATGCATGCCGGGCGAATCACCCAGCCCCAAGTAGTCGGGCAGCACGCCCACATAACCGGTGGCGCCCATGAAGCGCCCCACGATGATCTCCCCGCTGAGCCGCGAGGGCACGTCCTCCCGGTGGAGGATGGTGCCGTGCATATAGGCCGCCAGCGCATGGAAGCAATCGTTGGAGACGGGCAGCACCAAGGCGCCGCTGGCGATGGTGGGCTCGCCGAAGGGGTCCAGAGTGGCGTAGCGGATCTTGTACACCTCGATGGGAAAGGACGCATTGCCGATGCCGTTCGTTATGAGTTCCTGCACGGTCCAGGTCTCCAACAACTCGTGGTCCAGCAGCACCTGAGCGGGCGCCTGGGTGAAAAGGATCGCGGCCAGTGGAAGTAGCGTAATGGATCGATGCATGCTGGAATGCTTGAGCGTTCGTGCGGGCTCAAGATAGGGCCCGCATCAATGGCCCGCGATCCCCGCCAGTTCCAGCAGCACCTGCCAGATCCGGCCCTCGGGCGCTGGTGCGGTCACGGTCATGCTTTCGCCGGTGGCGGGGTGGTCGAACGTGACCGAACGCGCATGCAAAGCGATGCTGCGGGCCGCGGCATCCCTGCCACGCTCGCCCCGCCGCGCGCCATACTTCACATCGCCCTTGATGGGGTGGCCCCAGGCCGCAAGTTGCGCGCGGATCTGGTGAAAGGCCCCGCCACCGGGCGATACCTCCAACAGACTGTACCGATCGCCCGCGGACAAGGTGCGCAGGTGCAGCATGCTGCGCGCTCCCGCAGGCGTCCCGGTCTCCAGGCGGGACTTGCGTGCCCGGCCGTCGCGTTGCAGTGCATGCTCCAAGCGGTGTTCGCCTTCCACCTTTCCCTCCACGACGGCCCAGTAGATCTTGCCGATGGCGCGCGCACGGAACAGCGCGCTGAGCTTCGCTGACATTTCCGGCGTCCGCGCGAAGAGCACCACGCCACTCACCGGGCGGTCCAAGCGATGCGCCGGTGCCAGGCCGCTGGTGAGCTGCGCGACGAGCGTGGTGAGCGACGCATCGCCGCTGGGATCGTCCTGCACGGGCATGCCGCAGGGCTTGTCCACCGCCAGCAGGTGGTCGTCCTGGTGGAGGATCCGCAGGGGCGGGCCCTCAGTACTGCTCATCGGCATTGGGGAAATCGCGTGAACGCACGTCGCGGATGTATCCGGAGACGGCACCGGAGATGATGCCGTGCAGATCCGCGTAGCGGCGCAGAAAGCGCGGATTGAACTCCTGGTTGATGCCCAGCATGTCGTGCAGCACCAGCACCTGCCCGTCCACGCCGTTGCCCGCGCCGATGCCGATGACCGGGATGGAGACGCTGGCGGCCACTTCGGCCGCGAGCTTGGCGGGGATCTTTTCCAGCACGATGGCGAAGCAACCGGCCTCTTCCAGCAGCCTGGCATCCTCGCGCAGGCGCTGGGCCTCGGCCTCCTCCTTGGCGCGCACCACGTAGGTGCCGAACTTGTAGATGCTCTGTGGCGTGAGGCCCAGGTGGCCCATCACCGGGATCCCCGCCGTGAGGATGCGCTCGATGGAACCGATGACCTCGCGCCCGCCCTCGAGCTTCACGGCGTGGGCTCCGCTCTCCTTCATGATGCGTATGGCCGAATTGAGCGCGCCCTTGGTATTGCCCTGGTAGGTGCCGAAGGGCAGGTCCACCACGATGAGCGCCCGCTGGCAGCCGCGCACCACGGCACCGGCGTGGTAGATCATCTGGTCCAGCGTGATGGGCAGGGTGGTCTCGTGGCCGGCCATCACGTTGCTGGCGCTGTCGCCCACAAGGATCACGTCCACGCCCGCGCCATCCACCAGCCGCGCCAGCGAATAATCGTAGGCCGTGAGCATGGCGATGGGCAGTCCACCGGCCTTCATCTCCTGCAGGGTGTGGGTGGTGACGCGCTTCACGTCCTTCAGGCTGGTGCTCATGGGCCGGGGCCACCCTGGTGGGCGACGCTTGCAAAGCTACTCCCCCGTTCCGCAGGCCGTGCGGCGCGCACCGTTCATGGATCGGCCCCTTGCGCGTGGAGGGGGCGGCTATCTTTGACGCCCTGCAAGGAA
The DNA here is from genome assembly GCA_026129465.1 of Flavobacteriales bacterium. Lineage (NCBI taxonomy): Bacteria > Pseudomonadati > Bacteroidota > Flavobacteriia > Flavobacteriales > Flavobacteriales bacterium. Next base: position 3,718,816 of record JAHCIA010000001.1, on the reverse strand, counting down.
CCCGCATGCGCAAGACCCTCATCGCCCTGTCCGCCGCCACACTCGCCGCGTGCAGCACCGAATTGGAAGTGAACGCCCCCTACGAGGAGAACACCGTGGTGTACAGCCTCCTCAACATGCGCGACTCCATCCACTTCGTGAAGATCAACAAGGCCTTCCTGGGCGAGGGCAACGCCCTGGACTACGCGATGATCCCCGACTCCAACGAGTACCGCGACGAGGACATCAGCAAGGCCATGATCTACCGTGTCGCGAATGGCGTGCGCGTGGACTCCTTCCCGCTGCGCGACACCCTGGTGGACGTGCGGGAGTCCGGCATCTTCTACCACCCGCAGCAGAAGCTCTACTACTTCCAGGAGAACAACGTGTACCTGCTGCCGCAGAGCGTGGTACCCGTGTATCTGCAGCAGGAGAACGACTACGAACTGGACCTGGTGGTGCGTGGCCGGCAGGTGCGCGCCACCGCCCCGATCGTGAACGACTTCTCCATCTCGCCCGTGCTGCAAGCGCCCCAGACGGACATCAACCTGATCGCCGCCAATGGCGGCTTCGGCAGCTACGAGGTGCGCTGGAACAGCAGCCGCGACGGCAAGCGCTACGAGGTGAGCTACCGTTTCAACTACAGCGAGGTGCGCGGCACGGACACCCTGCACAAGGCGATCACCACCCGCATCGGCAATCGCGTCACCGCCAATTCCCAGAACTCCGAAGCCCTCTCCCTGGTGATCGACGGCGGGCTCTTCTTCGGCGGCATCGCCAACGCCGTTCCCTTCGACCCCTCGGTGGACAAGCGCATCTTCACCGGCCTGGACATCCTCTTCTATGTGGCCAACGATGACTTCCACACCTTCCTCACGCTGAGCGAGCCCGTTTCGGGCATCATCGAGGAACGCCCCGCCTTCTCCAACGTGGACAACGCCTTCGGGGTCTTCGCCAGCCGCTACGACAAGAGTGTGCTGGGCAAACGCCTCAGCGACGCCTCACTGAACTACTTGATCAACAGCTCGGAAATGGCCAACCGCCGCTTCTGCTCGGCCTTCAACGTGGGGCCGCCCTACGGCTGCAATTAGAAGCCATCTCTGAATGGTCTTCGGCAGCGAGCCGGTGGGGTTCCGCGCCCAGCCAAGGCGAGAAACCCGCGCATAGCCGGGCGCTCTGCAAAGGTTGAGCAACGAAGGATGGGCGCGAAAAACCCCGGCGCAGCCCGAAGGTCCATGCTGAGTTGGCCTCTGAAACCCGCCGCTGTCGTTCTGTCAGCATCGAAGCCCGCGCCGATCGCGGGCTTTCGTCTTTCCTGACGATCGCGCAGCCCTTCCGGCGCTGGCATGGACCTTGACCGCCCGGCGCCACCCGCCAAGAGCAATGCGGGACATCAAACAAGATCGACATGAGCAAGATCATCGGCATCGACCTGGGCACCACCAACAGCTGCGTGGCGGTGATGGAAGGCAATGAACCCGTGGTGATCGCCAACAGCGAAGGCAAACGCACCACCCCCAGCGTGGTGGCTTTCGTGGACGGCGGTGAACGCAAGGTGGGCGACCCCGCCAAGCGCCAGGCCATCACCAACCCGGTCAACACCATCTTCTCCATCAAGCGCTTCATGGGCAACTCCTACGACGAGTGCTCCAAGGAGATCGGCCGTGTGCCCTACAAGGTGGAGAAGGGCCCCAACAACACGCCCCGTGTGGCCATCGGCGACCGCCACTACACCCCGCAGGAGATCAGCGCCATGGTCCTGCAGAAAATGAAGAAGACCGCCGAGGACTACCTCGGCACCACCGTGAGCGAGGCCGTGATCACCGTGCCCGCCTACTTCAACGACGCCCAGCGCCAGGCCACCAAGGAGGCCGGTGAGATCGCCGGCCTGAAAGTGCGCCGCATCATCAACGAACCCACCGCCGCCGCCCTCGCCTACGGCCTGGACAAGCGCGGCCAGGACCAGAAGATCGTGGTGTTCGACTGCGGTGGTGGCACGCACGACGTGAGCGTGCTGGAACTCGGCGACGGCGTCTTCGAGGTGAAGGCCACCGATGGTGACACCCACCTGGGCGGCGACGACTTCGACCAGGTGATCATCGACTGGCTGGCCGAGGAGTTCAAGAACGACGAAGGCATCGACCTGCGCAAGGACCCCATGGCCCTGCAGCGCCTGAAGGACGCCGCCGAGAAGGCCAAGATCGAGCTGAGCAGCACCACCAGCTCGGAGATCAACCTGCCCTACATCATGCCGGTGGACGGCATTCCCAAGCACCTGGTGCGCAGCCTCACCCGCGCCAAATTCGAGCAGCTCGCCGACAGCCTCATCAAGCGCACCATCGCCCCCTGCGAAAGCGCCCTGAAGAACGCCGGCCTGAAGACCACGGACATCGACGAGGTGATCCTGGTGGGCGGCAGCACCCGCATCCCGGCCATCCAGGAGGCGGTGAAGAAATTCTTCGGCAAGGAGCCCAGCAAGGGCGTGAACCCCGATGAGGTGGTGGCCGTGGGCGCCGCCATCCAGGGTGGTGTGCTCACCGGCGACGTGAAGGACGTGCTGCTGCTGGACGTGACCCCGCTGAGCCTCGGCATCGAGACCATGGGCGGGGTGATGACCAAGCTCATCGAGGCCAACACCACCATCCCCACCAAGAAGAGCGAGACCTTCAGCACGGCCAGCGACAACCAGCCCAGCGTGGAGATCCACGTGCTGCAAGGCGAGCGCCCCATGGCCAGCGGCAACCGCACCATCGGACGCTTCCACCTGGACGGCCTGCCGCCCGCGCCGCGCGGCATCCCGCAGATCGAGGTCACCTTCGACATCGACGCCAACGGCATCCTGCACGTGGGCGCCAAGGACAAGGCCACCGGCAAGGAGCAGAGCATCCGCATCGAGGCCAGCAGCGGCCTGAGCAAGGAGGAGATCGAGAAGATGCGCAAGGAGGCCGAGGCCAACGCCGACGCCGACAAGCAGGCCCGCGAACGCGTGGACAAGCTCAACGCCGCCGACAGCCTCATCTTCCAGACCGAGAAGAGCCTGAAGGAATACGGCGAGAAGATCCCCGAGGAGAAGCGCAAGCCCATCGAGGATGCCGTGGCCCGCTTGAAGGATGCCCACAAGGCCCAGGACGTGGAAGCCTGCGAGAAGCTGATGGCCGAGTTGAATACCGCCTTCCAGGCCGCGAGCCAGGAGATGTACAACGCCGCCCAGCAGGCCCAGGCCGCCAACGGTGGCGCACAGCAGAACGCCAACACCACCGCCGACGCGGAAGTGACCGACGTCGATTTCGAAGAGGTGAAGGACGACAAGTAGGGGCGCATCATGATGCGCCCGCTATTTGGCGGACCGAACGCCTCGCCCGATCAAGAACGGCGAGGCCCGCATAACCCATAGAGGCGAAGGCCCCGGAGTCGATCCGGGGCCTTCGCCTTTCCATGGATGGGGGGTCAGCGCACGGTGTGCACCTTGCCGTCCACATAATCCTCTTCGCGCACCAGGGTGCCATCGGGATCGTAGTGGCGCCAGGTGCCGATGCGGCGCGTGTCCATGCGGTTGGCGTCGTAGCGCGCGCGGCCTTCACTCTTCAGGTGGCCACCGGGGTGGTATTCCTGCTGCACGAACTCCACCTTCTTGCGGTCCACCAGTTCCAGCAGGCTGATGGGCTTGCCGTTGCCATCGTAGAGGTCCATGCGGGTGAAGTAAGGGTCCTTGCGGTGGCGTTCCTCGGCGTAGCGCAACTGGCCGTTCACATAATGGTCGCGGTATTCGAACGCGGCACCATCGGCGTAGCGCGCCAGGGAACGCACCTGTCCGTTGCGGTGGTAGGTGCGCATGATGCTCTTCACATTGTCCAGCGGTTTGAAGTCGCGTTCCAACTGGCCGTTCGGATGGTAGTTGCGGTACACCACCAGCAGGCCGTCCTCGTAGAATCCGCGGTGTTTCAGGGTGCCGTCGCCGTAGCGGTCCTCCACCCAGCCGATGCAGGGATGGCCGTTGCAGATGCGCACCGAATCGGCGCCCAGGGCACGGTTGAAACGCTCGTAGCGGTTCAGGTCGGGCGAGGGGTCCTCCCCCATGTCGCCGATCAGGTGGTGCTCATCGTGGGCCAGCAGGTCGTCCGGCTGGGCGGCCACCGGCGCGGCCACGAGGAAAAGAAGAGGAACGAGGGCGCGCATGGTGCGCTGCTACGCGGCAGCCCGCACCGGAGTTACGCGGGCCACCAAGCGGTGCTCACCGACAATGGACGTGCATGAACGGAAATACGAGCGCGGTGAAGCCCGCCCTCCCAGGCATTCATTCACGTGCATCCACGTCCATTCACGGTCAAGGCATTCCCGATCCTGAACGGTTCTGCCCGATGCGCGCGATGCGCCAGCCCATGGCGCCGAAGAGCATCGTCATCAGCGGGCTGGCGAGGTTGAAGAAGCAGAAGGGCAGATAGGTGAGCGTGGCCACGCCGAGCACGCCGCCCATGTAGGCGCCGCAGGTGTTCCATGGCACCAGCGGGGAGGTCACCGTGCCGCCGTCCTCCAGGGTGCGGCTCAGCACCTGGGGCGCCAGCCCGCGCTGGGCGAAGACCGGCGCGAACATGCGGCCCGGCACCACGATGCTCAGGTACTGGTCGCTGGCGGTGACGTTCACGAACACGCAGCTCGCCGTGGTGGTGGCGATCAACGATCCGTCGCCGCGCACCAGGCCCATCACCGCGCCGGTGATGCGTTGCAGCAGGCCCGCCCCTTCCATGGCGCCGCCGAAGGCCAGCGCGCAGATGATGAGCCACACCGTGTTGAGCATGCCCGCCATGCCCTTCGCCACCAGCAGCTCATCCACCGCCGCGTGGCCGGTCTCCACCGCCAGGCCGGGTCCCATCGCGGTGATCGCCACTTCATACGCCCGGCGCAGCGGTCCGCCATCGCTGCCGAGTTCCTGGATCAGCTGCGGCTGGAAGAGCACGGCGAAGAGCGCGCCCAGCAACGTGCCGGCGAAGAGCGCGGGCAGCACGGGCACGCGCCGCGCGATCATCACCACCATGGCCACAGGCACCAGGTAGAGCCACCAGCCAACGTTGAATTTTTCCAGGATGGCCGCGTGGAAGGATGCCGTATCGGGCACCTCGTGCGCCGTATCGCCGAACAGACCGATGCCGCCGAAGAGCAGCAGGGCGATGCCCATGCTGGGCACGGTGGTCCACAGCAGGTAGAGGATGTGCGTGAAGAGGTCCGTGCCGGCCACAGCGGGCGCCAGGTTGGTGGTATCGCTCAGCGGGCTCAGCTTGTCGCCGAAGTAGGCACCGCTGATCACCGCGCCGGCCACCAGCCCTTCGTGGAACCCCAGCGCCTTGCCGATGCCCAGCAGCGCGATGCCCACGGTGGCCGCCGTGCTCCACGAGCTGCCCGTGGCCAGCGACACCACGGCGCACACCAGGCAGGCCGCCACCAGGAACCAGGCCGGCGAGAGCAGCAGCATGCCGTGGTGGATCATGGCCGGGATGATGCCTGCGATGAGCCAGGTGCCCGCCAACGCGCCGATGAGCAGCAGGATGAGCACCGCGCCCAGCGCCAACGAGATACCGCGCACCACATGCTCCAGGAGGCCCTTGAAGCGGTGGCCCTGGAACACGCCCACGCCCAGCGCCACCGCCGCGGCGAACAGCAGCGCCAGTTGGTTGGGGCCGCCCAGGCCGCCGTCGCCGAAGACGGCCACGTTGGCCACCAGCAGCGCCACCAGCAACAGCAGTGGTAGCAGGGCGAGCCACAGGCTGGCGGGGCGGGGCGTGGCGGCGGACATGCGGCGGTGAAAGTAGGTGCTGGCCCCTGGTCATCAGGGGCCAAGAACTTCATCCCCGATCGCCAGGCCGGTGATCGCCGTAAATTGGCCGCATCATGGAAACCAGTCTCCGGTTGAAGGTATCCGAGCTCGACGCCCAGTTGATCGATCGGATCAAGAAACTCTTCGGCAAGGACCGGGAGATCACCCTGACCATCCAGAGCGCGACGGACTTCGGTTTGTCAAAAGCCGAAAGCCGGAAGGACTACCTGTCGCGTTTGGAACGCGCGATCAAGAACATCGAGGCCGGAGAGAAGGTCGTTCTCACCGAGGCACAACTCGATGAGTTGGTGCTTCAGCGCATGAAGCGATGAGACGACTGGTCTTCGAACAGGGAGCCTACGACGACTTCTGTGACTGGGGCATCTACGACCGTCAGCGCTTCCTGAAGATCCACGACCTGTTGAAGGCCATCCTGCGCGAGCCCTTCCGAGGTGTGGGCAAACCCGAAGCACTCAAAGGTCGCTTGCGCGGTTGCTGGTCGCGGCGGATCGATGATACCCACAGGCTGGTGTATCGCATCACAGCGGAAGGTGATGTGGAGATCCTGAGCTGCAAGGGCCACTACGGTGATAAGTGACCGCCCAGGCCGCCGTCGCCGAAGACGGCCACGTTGGCCACCAGCAGCGCCACCAGCAACAGCAAGGGCAATAGGGCGAGCCACAGGCTGGCGGGGCGGGGCGGGGCGGCGGACATGCGGCGGTGAATGTAGGCGGCGCTTCCTTGACCAGGTATCCATATCCCTGACGACAACCAAGCCTGGCCGCCGGCACCTACCTGGTGACCATCACCGCCGGTGACGAGCAGCATGTGCGCCGCCTGGTGGTGCAGCCCTAAGCGCAGCTCCGCCGAACTGGATGCGAAGGCCCCGCGCGAAAGTGCGGGGCCTTCCGCGTTCTGCTCATTTCCACAAGATGGCGGTCAGCGCCAGCGATCCAATGCGAACCGTGAATGGATGGGAATGGACGGAAATGGCTTCTCCGTGACGCCAGCCAAGCGCGTGGATGGTTCTCATGCACGTTCATTCCCGTCCATTCACGGTTCCCTTCTCCTGTCATGGGTACTGAAGGGACCGCATGGGGCGGTTAGAGGATCCCAAAGTCTTACTTCAGGATGCTCAAAACTGCGCCATCCCCCGGACCTTGGGTCCGATCCTCGTGAAGGCCGCCAAGGCATTTCCCGCCGTGTTGCTCACCGGGCCGCGCAGGGCCGGCAAGACCCTGCTGCTGCGCAGGCTCTTCCCCAAGGCCAGCTACGTGCTGCTGGAGGACCCCGACGTGGTGGCCCGCCTGCGCGCCGATCCGCAGGGCTTCCTGGACGAGTTGCGCACACCGGGCGCAAGGGCGTGCCACCCTCATCGAATGCAAAAGCACCCGCACGCCCATGCCCCGCATGGCCGATGCCATGCTGAGGCTCGGCCAGACCATGCGCAGGACCCACCCGTCGGCAGCGCCTGACATGGTGCTGCTGCATCAGGGCACGGGCATGTTGACCGCCCTGGCACCCGGGGTGAAGGCGCTGCATGTGATGCGCTACCTCAAGGCGCATTTACCTCCTTCGATGCGCACGTCCAGGGCATTGGCCTTGGTGCCGGTGAACACCCTCACCGGCAATGTGCTCCAGACCCGGCGCTCGTTGATAGCCGCAAGGACCATAGGACCCCTGAACACGCAAGTGCAGCCCTGTACGATCATACCTGAAGCCCACATGAACAGGCCGGGAATTCCTGGCCACCTCCAAGAGCCCGGGATCCCCATAATGGGCCTGCTGTGACGGCCTGTTAGAGGCCCCACGAACACCCCCCGACCAGCGACGAAGGCCCAAAGACGGACGTCTTAGCACATGGTTGCCAACCGGGAAAATTTATTCACAGCCTCTTGCGGAAGGCTTTGGGATCCCTATACATTCGATCTATTCGTTCCAAACGATCGCCGCGCAAGATCAAGCCCCAACCTTACCATTGCGCCGCCGGCGGCTCACCAGGCGGCACCCCAAGCAACAGCAACCACACCCCCGATCGCACATGGCCCAAGCGCCCGACAGGGCGCATGGGTATGCTGAGCCGGAAGCGGGATGCACCACACCCAGGCACTACCACCGGAGCACCTCGTGCTCCTTCACCCTTCCCTATCTCCAAAACCAAAAACCCTCTGAACATGAACGCGTATTCTCCTCCCAACAGAGCATTCGCCCGCTGGCATGGTGGTCTGTTCGCATTGGCCTTGGTGCTCCACAGCGCCTGGGCCCATGGCCAAGTGGTGGGCAACTACTTCTTCAGCCAGACAAACGAAACCTACACCACCCTGTTCGGGGGGGCAACGCCCGCGGCGGCCTTTGCAACTGCTTGGGATGATGGGACGGTACTTTTCAACCTTCCCTTCAATTTCACCTACAACAACGTTGTATACACACAGGTCCGCCTTTCTACCAATGGCTTCCTCACCTTCGGCGGTGGTACGACCGCGAATGGCGTCGGAGCGGCCTATGTATCCTTTAGCGATGCCAACGGAGTCTACCTCTCCGGCACCGCTTTGGGCAATGGCGTGGCCTTCATGAACATGGACCTGGCGGAGGCCACATTCGCCACCTTCACTGCGACAAGGACCGCGGGGTCCGCTACGCTGACCGGTGTGAGCAGCTTCGCCAACGTACAAGTGGGCACCCGGCTGTCCGGGACCGGTATCCAAAATGGGACGATCATCAACGCATTCGACGCTGGTGCAGGCACGATCACAATGAGTACCACCGCAACAGCGAGTGGTACGACCGCCCTGACACCAAGAAGCGCCATCACAGGCTACATCGTGGGCACCGCACCATTTCGGAGCCTGGTGTTCCAGTTCCATCGTGCCCGTCGTTTCGGCGTTGTTGCGGATGACATCAACGTCCAGGTCTGGTTGAACGAGGATGGCGCCGTGCCGGGTAACCAGTCGATCTTCGTGCGTTTCGGACCCAATACGGCCGGCGTATCCAACCTCGCGGGCATCGGCATCCGCACCACCACGGCGGACTTCGTCAGCCGCACCACCTCCACGAACTGGAGCGCCACCACGGCGGCTGTGGTCAATACCGACCGATGCACATACGCGCCTGGAGTGGTGCCCGCATCCGGTCTCCAATACCGGTTCGGACCTGCCACCTGCGCATTCGTTGCCGGGTCCTATGCGTTCGTGAACGCGGGTTGCGACACCTACGAAGTGACCATTGATGTGACCGGAACGGGCGATTCGCCGGGAGCCGTCGTGGACATCGAGATCGATGGCATCACCCAGGTGGCAGGCGCTGGGATCGGGTCCTATGGACCATTTGGCCCCTTCACCAATGGCAGTACCCATCTGCTCGCACTGGTACACTTGGGCAACCCCGCTTGCAGTGCGAGCGCCAATGCCAACAGCACCGTCAGTTGCAATGACAATGATCCCACCACCAACGACTACTGCTTGGGCAACGTGTGCTTCAACGACCCGATCCCCTGCGATGACGGTGATCCACAGACCATCAATGACGTGCTGGTGCTGGTGCCAGGGGGCACCACCGAGAATTTTGATGCGGTCACGGCACCCGCGCTACCTGCGGGTTGGTTGAATCAGAACCTCACAGGGACCGTTCATCCTTGGACCACCTCCACCACGTTCCCATTCTCCAACCCGAATAGTGCATATTACGAACAGTTGACAAGCACAACTTCGGACAACGTCCTGGTGACCCCACCGATCAATATTGTTTCGACAACCGCGCAGCTGAGCTTCCAGAATTCACACTGGATCACCGACATATTCCTGGGCACCTATTATGATGGTGCAGTGCTTGAGATAAGCATCAATGCCGGGGCATGGACGGATATCATTGCGGCAGGAGGTGCCTGGGTCACTGGGGGATACAGCCATGTGTTGGCGGCAGGTACATCCAACCCCTTGCAGGGGCGTGCCGCATGGGCAGGAATTTCCGCCGGAGGAACTGGGAACTACTTCACCACCACGGTGGATCTTCCTGCCGCAGCAGCGGGCCAATCGATCCAACTGCGCTGGCGTTATGGAACAGACAACCTCGATGGCGCCGGTAGCGACTGGCTGGTGGACAATGTCCAGATCACCGATTTCCTGATCGATTGCGCTGGCGTCCCCAACCCCTGCACCGAAGACCTCTTCTTCGTGCACAACAACACCACCAACTACCAGGATCTGGTGTGGACCATCCACGACCAGACGGACGACTCCGTGGTGGAGACCGGCGGCATCAACCCAGGCGAGGGCAGCGTGCCCCTGTGCCTGCCCGATGGCTGCTACTACCTGCGCGTGACCAACAGCGGTGGCAACGTGATCAGCGGTGGCTACCGCCTGGTGCTGAAGGATGCCGTGGGCGCCTACGGCAATGCCCGCATCATCGACGATACGGACAACCTGGTGCTGGGCCCCGGTGGCGACAGCGGCATCAGCGGCAACGAGGGCTTCTGCATTCCGCTGGGCACCGATGAGCCCATCTACACCAGCTGCGACCGCTACTGGTGGAGCAGCGGCGACTACCTGGTGGGCAAGGAGAACCTGACGGTTAGCGCCGAGTTCGGCGGTCCCAACGCCAGCAGCAGCGGCTACGAGTTCTGGTTCTACGATCCGAATGGTGGCCTCAGCTTCCGCAAGACGCGTGTACACACCGTGAGCGATGGTTTCGCCCCCAACAACGCGGTGCGCGCCTGCCACATCAAGCTCAACAACTGGGCGGCCGCCAGCCACCTGCAGAACGGGGTGCTCTACAACGTGCGCTCGCGCGGCGTGGTGGCCGGCAACCCGCTCAGCGAGTTCGGCCCCGCCTGCCGCGTGACGCTCGATCCGGTGCTGGCCGCCTGCCCGCCCACGGGTCTGAACGACATCCCCGGCAACCCCAACTTCAGCTGCGGCGTGAACAAGAAATTCGGTGGGCCCAACCAGGTGGCCAACCGCCTCTTCGCCCGCCCGGTGGCCGGTGCCAACCTGTACGAGTGGGAGTTCACCAATGACCCCAACGAACCGGCCTACTACGTGACTCGCCAGACCACCGGCGTGCAGCGCCACCTGAACTGGCCTGCCAGCCAAGGTGATCCCATGCTCGTAGGCAATACCTACCGTGTGCGCGTGCGGGCCAGCAAGGACGGTGGTGCCAATTGGTGCGACTGGGGCTGGACCTGCGAGGTGACCATCATACCCAGCGCAGCGCCGGGCAATGAGAACATGGCCCTGGAAGGCGATGCCGCCAGCAACCTGGCCCTCTGGCCCAACCCCAACAACGGCCAGCAAGTGTGGATCACCCTGGATGAGCTGGCCGCTGAGGTGGGCACCGTGGCCGTGGACCTCTACGACCTGAGCGGCAAGCGCGTGATGGCACGCGAGATCGCCACCCAGGGCGGACACCTCTACACCAACATCGACCTCGGTGGCCTGGCCGCCGGCACCTACCTGGTGACCATCACCGCCGGTGACGAGCAGCACGTGCGCCGCCTGGTGGTGCAGCCGTAGAAACGAGGAACGTCGTCCCTCGAAACAAGACTTCGCAAAGGGCCGCTCCGCAAGGGGCGGCCCTTTCGCGTGGGGGGCCATCACGCCCACATGCTGAAGGGTGCCCGATGCCAGCCCACTCCGATCGATGACGAACCAACTTCGCTGAAAGCGAACGCGCATGCGCTTTCTTCGTCGCTTCAAGTTCCGCGCATGGACCCGGAAGCCCTTCGCTCCCAAAGCAGGCTCGCAAGCCGGTTGCTGGTCATCGGCTGGGATGCCGCCGATTGGCTGATCCTGGACGCCCTGTTCGCGCAGGGCAGGATGCCCCACTTGCGGAAGCTCCTGGCGCGTGGCATCCGGGCCGATCTGAAGACCTTGGAGCCGAAGCTCTCGCCGATCCTTTGGACCTCGGTCGCCACGGGCAAGACCTGCGACAAGCACGGCATCCTCAACTTCGTGGAGCCGAAGCCGGATGGAGATGGCCTGCGTGTGGTGCGCTCCACATCACGCCGCACCATGGCGCTGTGGAACATCCTGTCCCGAACGGGCTTGACGACCAACGTGGTCGGCTGGTATGCCTCCCATCCTGCCGAACCCGTTCAGGGGCGCATCGTCACCAACCTGCTGCAAGAAGCTGAACCCGGCTCCGCAGGTGCGCCATGGCCCATCCTCAGCGGCTCGGTACACCCGGTGGAGCTGGCGGAGACGATCGCCGCCCAACGTCAGCGCACGCATGCATTTCCCAAGGAGCAGTTGCGGATGCTCCTTCCTTCAGCGGAAAGCTCAAGCAAGGACCTGGTCGGCCACTTGAAAAAACTCATGGCCCATGCCATGAGCGTGGAAGCCGCTGCGCACCTGGCCATGGAAGCCGGCCCGTGGGACGCGACCATGGTCTTCTTCGACGCCATCGATACGGTGGGCCATCATTTCATGCAGTACCGGCCCCCGCGCATGTCCCATGTCACTGAACGTGAAGTGCGGCAGTATGGCGCCGTGATGGACCGGGTTTACGAGTGGCACGACGCCTCCCTGGGTCGTTTGCTGGAGCGCGCTGGCCCGGAGGCCACGGTCATCTTGCTGTCGGACCATGGCTTCCACAGCGGAGCGAAGCGGCCCAACTTGAAGGGGCTTCCACCTGAACAGCGCATGGAGTTGGAGGCCAGCTGGCATCGGCCTTTCGGGATCCTGGCCGCCGCGGGGCCTGGCGTGGTGCCCGGCGCGGTATGCGGGCCGTGCTCCTTGCTCGATATCGCGCCCACCGCATTGGCCCTCCTGGGTGTTGCCGTGGGCGAGGATATGGATGGCCGGGTGCTGCAGGAGATCCTCGACCCGGGCCTGCAGGTGGCACACCTTCCATCGTGGGACGCTGTGGAGGGTGATGCGGGCATGCACCCGGCCGACCTGCGCCAGGATCCGCTGGAGACCCATGCCGCGATCATGCAGCTGATCGATCTGGGCTACCTGGCGGCGCTGCCCAAGGACAAAAAGGCCCAGGTGGATCTGGTGAGCCGCGAGAGCCGGTTCAATCTCGCCACGAGCCTGATCGCACAGTTGAAACACGCGGAAGCGGTCCCCATCCTGCAGGCCCTGGCCCTGGAACAGCCGGGCACAGCACGCTATGGAGCGCATCTGGTCCAGAGCCTGATGGCCACCGGCGAACACGAGAAAGCGCTCGCCACGGTGCAGGACCTGTGCAGGCGCGACCCTTCCAATACCGAAGCACGCCTGATGCTGGCGCAGATACTGGTGGAGGCCGGAGACCTGGAGGAAGGTGGCAAGGCAGCGACCCAGGCCGAACGCCTGGCCGGCGACCGCGTGACGTACGCTCTGGCGCTGGCAGGCCTGGCCTTGCGCATGGGGCGCTTCGCGGACGCGGTGCGCCACGCGCAGCGGGCCTTGAAGGCCGATGCGAAGGACATCGGCGCACACCTGGCCCTGGCGCAAGCCCAGCTCGCATCAGGGCACTTCGAGGAGGCCGCGGAACATGCCTTGGATGCGCTGGAGATCACCCAGGCCATTCCCGAGGCGCACCACCTGCTGGGCATGGCGCTGGCCTGGTATGGCGACTTCGCGAATGCGCTGGAGAGCTTCGAGATGGCCCTTCGCTTCGATCCCGAGGCGGTGGAAAGCCATGCCTTCGCCGCGCTGGTGGCGACGCTCGCCAGCGATGAGCGGTCCGCTGCCAGGCATCGTACCGCGGCCGGGGCGCCTGCCGCTGGTTCGCGTCGCACGGCCCGCGACCGGCCGTATGGCTTGGAAGACTTCGCCGCGAAGCACGGCCTTGGTTCAAGCTGATCCAGGATCAACGGTCCTGCTCCGGTGCAGGGCCGGGTCCACCACTTCCGCCATCCGCCCGGTATCCAACCCACCGCCCAGGAAGGCGTTCATGGCCTGTGCCGCTGCCAGGGGGTCGCCGATCAGCCGGGCGTGCTGCAACCGAAGGACACGCACATTGGGCTTGTCGGCCAGGGCGCTCTGCACGCGAACCAGTTCCTGCCGGAACACGCTCATCATCCGCTCGGCGCCCAGCCCCCCGCCCGGCCTGCCAAGCCGGGCGAGCATCCTGCCCTGGCTCATGACCACTTCGTGCAGCGCGCGTTCCACCAAGAGCACCCGGTAAACCTCGTGGTCCGGCAGGTGGCGCAGCAGCGCGTGGATCACCTTCACCGCGCGCCCACGTGCCTCGGCCAGCCAGGCGGTATCGGCCGGCAGCGCCTTCACGCGTTCGAACTCGAAATAGCCCTTCGGGTTGTCGATATCCGGCGCCCGCCGCCCATCGGTGAGCAGGGGCATGCCGCCCGCCGCCAGCATCTGCATCAGCAAGCTGGTGCCCGAGCGCGGCAGGCCCGAAACAATGGTGATGAAAGCGCTCATCCGCAGGCAAGGTAGCTGTGTGGCACGATCGCAAGCGGCAGCGCACAGCGCCGCTGCATGGATGTACCTGACGAGGCCGATCGACTTTCTCCGATACTGGCGCGAGCCGGATCGAAGGGTTTTCAATAGGCCCTTGTTATTTCTTGAAAATTGACCTTTACTTAGACGTGAGTTTCCAAAACCCCTACTCAATACCCTGATCAGATGAGCGCCCAATTACCCCATGAAGTGTTGCGGCCCATGGCTGCAGCAGCCAGTCCGGCGGAACGACCGTCGAGGCTGAAGGACCGATTGAACAAGCACTTCCGCGCTTCGGCCAAAGCCGCGGCCGCCGTGGCAGGTATCGTCGCCACCGGAGGTCTCTCCGCCCAAGTGGTCAGTTGGATACCCCCCGGCGGTATTGATATTCCGTTGACCACGGCTGGTGTCTACATCAATGTGGAGACCCAGGCCTTCGGCACAGCAGCGGCTGCTCCAGGCTGGGACATGAACCCATGGTCTGCAACCAATTTGAACTGGTTCAATCCAAGTGCACCGGCAGGTGGGGTCTACCATGTCATGCCGGGAGGCACTGGTATCAGCAACCTGCCGATGGGGTATACGATCCCGGGGACCGGAGCATGGGGCTCTGGAGCTTCTACTGGTGCAGGCATAGGTGCTTGGACCTTCAACTCCGCAGACAACTACGTCGGGTTCCGGTTCCTTGGCGACGACAGTGAACTGAGGTATGGATATGCCAGGGTGGAGGTGGGCTCCTCTTTCACCACAGTGCGCACGATCCTGGAGATCCACTATGAGCAGACTCCGAACGCACCCATAACGATAGCGGGGCTCGCATGCGCTCCTCCGACCGGAACCGCCGTGGCGGTGAACGCTGGCTGCGCCACCTACGACATCCAGGTGAACGTGACCGGCACTGGTGATTCGCCTGGGGCGGCAGTGGATATCCTGGTGGATGGCAACCCGGTGCAGAATGGCGCCACGGTGGCGGGCAGCCCCTACACTTTCACAGGTTATGCCAATGGAGCACACACCGTGACCCTGGTACACTTGAGTGACGCGATCTGCAATGTGGCTCTGCCGGTCAACTCCAACCTCGGTTGCCCCCCCACATCGTGCGGGTCCTATTCCTGCGTCGACAACGAATGCGAATTCACGGGCGGATCGAACACCTCATTCTTCGCTGGTACAGGGCTTCCGGCGGCCATCCCGGACAATGCTCCCCTAGCTGGACTCGATGTTACCATCCCCGTTTCAGGGATCACGGGCACCGTGGAGAACATTGGGCTCAACTTCACCGGCTTGACCCACACTTGGGTGGGCGACCTGGTGATCCTGCTCACCAGCCCGGCCGGCACCACCCATACGGTGATCTTCCGGGTAGGACAGCCCACCTGCCCGCCAGGCGCACCAGGCGCCGGCGACAGCTCGAACCTGCTGGGCGATTACGCCTTCAACGATGGGGCCGCCACCACCTTGTGGACCGCTGCTGTGGCGGCCCCGGGTACAAATGACATCATCCCCTCCGGGACCTATCGCACCACGGACGTCTGTGTCAACACCGCCACCAGCATACTGGCCACCTTTGGCTTCCCGGCCGCGGTAGGTGTGGACAACATCAACGGCGACTGGACGGTGTACATCACGGACAATGCCGGTGCTGACGTTGGTACCATCGACGGCCTGAGCTTGGAGGTGTGCTGGACAGCGCCGGCACCCGTCTGCGGCGACGCCATCTGCGAAGGCGATGAGACCTGCGCCACCTGCCCGGACGACTGCGGCCCGTGCACGCCGGCGAACGACGACTGCGCCAATGCCACAGTGGTCGGTGATGGCACACATCCCTTCTCCTCCATCAACGCCACCGGGACCAACCTCTCCTCCTGTGCCGGCGCCAACGACGTGAACGACGTGTGGTTCGAGTACGTGGCCACCTGCACCGGCACGGCCACGGCCAGCACCTGCAACGATGC
This sequence comes from Flavobacteriales bacterium, assembly GCA_026129465.1. Lineage (NCBI taxonomy): Bacteria > Pseudomonadati > Bacteroidota > Flavobacteriia > Flavobacteriales > Flavobacteriales bacterium. Next base: position 3,702,692 of record JAHCIA010000001.1, on the reverse strand, counting down.
CACTTTCGACACTTCACTGGCCATCTTCGACGCCTGCGGTGGCAATGAACTGGCCTGCAACGACGATGCCGGTGGGTGCGGTCTCACATCCTCGGTGAACTTCTCGGTGGTGGCTGGCCAGTCCTACTGGGTGCGCATCGCCGGCTTCAACGGCGGCACCGGCACTGGCAACCTCACCATGAGCTGCAGCGGGCCGGTCGCCAACGACGATTGTGCGAATGCCACGGATCTGGTCGTACAGCCTGCGGGCCAGTGCGCCGCCGGTCTGGTGGAGGGCAGCACGATAGGTGCCACCAACGATGGCGGTACGCTCTTCAGCTGTGTGGGTGATTTCCCAGGTTTGACCGACGTGTGGTACACCTTCAATTCGGGAAGCGCCACCTTCATCGAGATCGGCCTGAACATCATCACGCAGACCCCGATCGGTGCCGAGGTGTTCGATGCCTGCGGCGGCGCTGTGGTCGCCTGCCTCAATGGGGAAAGCCCACATGCGCCATTCGCCGTGACACCCGACACCCAGTATAGGGTGCGTGTGGTCGCATTGGCACAGGGCACCTTCTCCATCTGTGCTGAGGAGGCGGCCTCCTCCGGCCCCAGCAACGACCTGTGCGCGGACGCCATCGTCATCGGCAACGGTGTCACGCCATTCAGTTCCATAGGCGCCACAGGCGCGAATGAAAGCAGCTGCGCGGGAGCCAACGACGTGAACGACGTGTGGTTCGAGTACGTGGCCACCTGCACCGGCACGGCCACGGCCAGCACCTGCAACGATGCCACTTTCGACACTTCACTGGCCATCTTCGACGCCTGCGGTGGCAATGAACTGGCCTGCAACGACGATGCCGGTGGGTGCGGTCTCACATCCTCGGTGAACTTCTCGGTGGTGGCTGGCCAGTCCTACTGGGTGCGCATCGCCGGCTTCAACGGCGGCACCGGCACTGGCAACCTTACCATGAGCTGCATTGTGCCGCCGCCCGCCCCCGAGAACGACGACTGCGCGGATGTGACGCCTGAGGACCTCATTGTGGACGGTGCACCGCTGGTGTTCACCGGCACCACAGTGGGCGCCACCACGGCTGGTGATGGGATCTTCAACAGTGTGCCCAACGTCTGGCATTCCTTCACGCTCGCGGCCTGCGCGAATGTGACCTTCTCATACTGTGGCCCCGTCTATGACGATTCTTGGACCGGCATCGCCATCGATTGCCCGGCAACAGATGGCGTCATTCAAACCTCTGCCGAGAATACCAGCTGCGGCAATGGCAACTGGACCACTTTCTACGCCGAACTGCCGGCCGGAACCTACTACCTGCCCATAGGTAACTTCGGCCCAGGCACCAACGGCCCGTACCAAGTGACGGTGACCGCCACGGCCTGCGAAGCCCCGCCGCCCCCTGTTTGCGGCGACGCCATCTGCAACGGCGACGAGACCTGCGCCACCTGCCCAGGCGACTGCGGACCATGCCCTCCGGCGAATGACCTGTGCGCCAATGCGATCGTCATCGGCAACGGTGTCACGCCCTTCAGCACAGTGGGTGCCACAGGTCCCGATGTGGTGCTGAGCCCCAACTGTGTATTCAACGGAAACGCATCGAATCTGGACGTCTGGTTCGAGTACGTGGCCACCTGCACCGGCGATGCCACGGCCAGCACCTGCGGCGATGCCAGCTTCGATACGGTGTTGAGCGCCTTCGACGCTTGTGGTGGGAACCAACTCGCCTGCAACGATGACTCTGACGGTTGCGCCAGTTTCACCAGTGCCATCACCTTCCCGGTGGTCGCCGGCCAGTCCTATTGGATCCGTGTGTCGGGCTTCATCAATGCCAGCGGCACGGGCAACCTCACCATGAGCTGCCAACTGCCCCCGGGTTGTGTGCACCAACTGGTGCTGGAACTGCAAACCGATGGCTGGCCCAGTGAGACCAGTTGGGCCATCATCGATGACAACACCAACCTGACGGTGGCTTCGGGTGGTACCTACCCAGGCCAGCCCAACGCCATCATCACCGAGCAGGTGTGCGTGGACAATGGCTGCTTCCGCCTGGAGGTGTACGACAGCTTTGGCGATGGCATGGAATCCGGTGGCTTCATCGGCGGCTACACCCTGCGCACCCTGGCCGGTGATCGCATCATCGACAACCGCAACAACTTCAGCGACTTCAACGATGGAGACACCGAGGAAAGCACCCTGGCCGCCGGTGAAAGCTGGTGCCTGCCCCTGGGCACGGACCGCCTGATCGACACCAGTTGCGACCGCAACTACTGGGTGAGCGGCAACTTCATCGTGGCCCATGAAAACTGCGATGTGAGCGCCGAATTCGGTGGGCCGAACGCCAGCTCCAGCGGCTACGAGTTCTGGTTCTTCGACCCCAACGGTGGTTACAGCTTCCGCCGCTTCCGCAGCCACACGGTGAGCGAAGGCTTCAACAGCAGCCAGATGTGGCAGTCCCTCTGCCAGCCTCCGGCACCACAGACCGCCCTGCGCGCCTGCCACGCCAAGCTCAACAACTGGGCACAGGTCAACCACCTGCAGGACTTCAACCTGTACAACGTGCGTGTGCGCGGTGTGGTGGCCGGCAACCCCATGGAGTACGGCCCGGCTTGCCGCGTAACGCTCGATCCGGTGACGGCCGCCTGCCCGCCCACCAAACTCAATGATGTGGTGGGGCATCCCTTCTTCAGCTGCGGTGTGACCCGCACCTGGGGCGGCCCCAACAGCGCGGCCAACAGGCTGTACGCCATGGCCATCAGTGGCGCCAACCTCTACGAGTGGGAGTTCACCAACCTGCCCGGTGAGGCGCCCTACCTGGCCGTGTTGCAGACCACCACGGTGCAGCGCCACCTGAACTGGACGAGCCAGCCGGCCATGCAACCGGGTGTCACCTACAATGTGCGCGTGCGCAGCCGCAAGAACATCAACAACGTGCCCACCTGGTGCGTTTGGGGAGACTATTGCCAGGTGACCATCGCACCTGCGGCCGCACCCGGCAACGAGAACATGGCCATGGAGAACATCACGCTCAACTTGTGGCCCAACCCCAACAACGGTCAGCAACTGTGGCTGAGCCTGGATGAGGTGGCGGCCGATGTGGAGACCGTGGCCGTGGACATCTACGACCTCAGCGGCAAGCGCATCGTGGCGCGTGAAGTGGCGGCCCAGGGTGGCCACCTCTACACGGTGCTCGACCTCAACAGTGACCTCGCCGCCGGCATGTACATGGTGAACATCATCGCAGGTGATGCCCAGTACACCCAGCGACTGGTGATCCAGCCGTAAGGGTCCGAAGACCTTCGAAAGCAAGGGCCGCTCCGCAAGGGGCGGCTCTTCGCTTTCTCCCCGGTCACGTGCTTTACGCAGCCTGCATTCGCTTTACTTTCGGGGCCGTCAACACCAGATACGCCCGGACCATGTTCCTCCGCACCTTCGCCCCCCTGGCGGCCACCACACTCCTGTTGCTACTTGCCGCCTGCGACGGTGGCCAGGAAAGCACCAACGGCAGCACACCTGCAACTACCGTTGCCAGCGGGCGCTACACCGCCCCTGACGATCCCAAACTGGTGGAATGGGTGAAGACCGCCAGCGACGAGGACCTGGAGAAGTGGTACATGCAAATGCGCTCCAGCCCACTGCCGGCCGATTACGTGGCGCCCGACGGGGTGACCCAGGCCCCCGACCAGCGCAGTGTGTTGGAAGAGTACCGCGTGCGCCACGCCGAGGTGAACGGCCTGCTGGCCGCAGGCAACAGGAACGAGGTGCTGCGCACGCACATCCTGGACGTGCGCCAATCCATCTACGACAGCAAGGCGGCTGGTGGCCAGGCACGCCAGGGCACCACGCTGAACCGGAACAACAGCCTGCAGCCCTCCCCTTCGGCCAACAGCGCGATCGACCGCCGACCGACCAGCACCAGAGACAAGCAGTAACCATGAGCGCTTGGCATGGCACCATGCCTGGACCCACCCGATCACACGACCACACCATGACACAGCCCACCCGCACCCACATCCTGCTGCTCACCGCCGTGGTGGCGGCCACCACCCTGCTTTCCGCTTGCGGTGGTGGCACCGACAGCAAGCGCAAGGAGGCGCTGAACAACCCGGACCTGCAGGTGCAGGCGCCCAGCCGCGAGGACCTGCTCATTGTGGAACGCATGCGCAAAGCCAGCGACCAGGAAGTGAAGGAATACATCGGCGAAGTGGTGAACATGGAACTGCCCGAGGATTACGTGATCCCGCAGGACATCATCGATGCGGGCCACCCCAAACTGGCCGCGCAGGTGATCGCCGATCGCTACCCGGAGATCAGCGGCCAGCAGGGCAACGGCCTGGTCTACGCCGTGCGCCAGCACCCCCTGCTCTACCGCCAATTGGTGATGGAGAGCAAGGCCATGCGCCAGGTGTACAAGGACCACGAGACGGTGCGAAGGGCCGAATGATGTCCCAGTTCCTGAAAAAATACCTGTGTGAACACCGCATGAATGCGCGGTCATTCGCTCGCACTGAACTCTCCAGAACCTGAACCATACGAACCAACACGACATGAAACTCAAAACTGCCATGACCTGCATGATGATCGTCGCACTGGGCGCATGCGGGACCGTTAGCGACAATGAGGTCACCACCACCACTCCCAACGCTCCATCTGGCCAGCAGCTATCTCCGGAAGATGCGCAGTTGGTGGCTTGGATCAAGACCGCCAGTGATGAGGACGTCAACATGTGGATCAATCAACTCCGAAACTCCCCACTTCCAGCGGACTTTGTACAGCCGGATTGGCTTCAGGCGGCCCCCGACCTGCGGCAGGCAAGAGAGGCCATCGATGCGCGCTATGGCCAGTTCCGCCATCGGCTTGCCGACCCCGGTGAAAGGATCATCGCAGCGAGGGAAGATCCGTTGCTGTTGGTCTACATCGTGAATCTTAGCAAATCACTCAACCATGTCCAGAATTGAAGTGTGCCCGCTTTGGAGTCGGGCGTGACTCGGGTCCATGCCCTTGTGCTTGCGATTATCCTCTCGACGCTTCCACACCCCGCCAGGGTCCAAGCACATATTCAAGCGGTTGCTTTTCCCGATCCGATCATCCCTATTTTTGCTTGTGCCCCCTTCCAAACTTCCTTGATCAAGACCCATTGACATGACCACGATCCGCGCGATGCTTCTAAGCTGTTCAACCTTGTTCGTGAATCCATGGCTACTTGGACAGAATACCATCGGCCTGCTTGCCTATGACCCCGAACTCACCACCGATGGATACATGCTGTTCCAACCGATCGAGCAGGGATCCATCTTCCTGGTGAACCCCTGCGGGCAACTGGTGCATGAATGGCCTGATGACCTGTACACGACAGGGGCTGGCTTCCGCTTCATGGACAACGGTGACATCATGCGCACCGCGGTCGCGACCTCCAACCCGGCTTTCGTTGCCGGTGGATCGGGCCATGTTGTCCAACGCAAGGATTGGTCGAACAACGTGGTCTGGCAGTTCGCCTACAGCACACCACAAGTATGCATGCATCACGATATTGACGTGATGCCCAACGGCAATGTGCTGATCATCGCCTGGGAGAAGAAGACCCTGGCCGAAGCGATCAGCGAGGGTTTTGATGCCACATCGTACGCGCACAACGAGATATGGCCGGACCACATCATCGAGGTCATGCCCACCGGACCCAATACTGGCGAGATCGTTTGGGCCTGGTACGCCTGGGACCATCTGATCCAGGACCATGATCCCGGCCTGCCGAACTATGGCGTGGTGGCTGATCATCCGGAATTGATCGACCTCAATTTCATCCCGGTCGGGATCCCCGATTGGCAGCATTTCAACGCCATCTACTACGATCCGGAACTGGACCTGATACTGTTGAGCAGCCCATTCAACAACGAGCTTTGGGTGATCGACCACAGCACCACCACGGAAGAAGCGGCCGGACACACGGGTGGCAATTTCGGCATGGGGGGCGACCTCTTGTACCGCTGGGGCAATCCGGCCGCGTATGGCAGAGGTGGGCAGCAAGATCAAACGTTGTTCTTCAATCACAATACGCGGTGGCTCGGGCCCGGGCTCAATGAGGATGACCCCGATCGGGGCAAGATCATGGTGTTCAACAACCGTGCGGGGGGGGGCAACAACTACAGTGCTGTTGACATCATCACCCCCCCGATGGATGAGAATGGGGGCTTCATCCTGGAAGAGGGTGCCGCATTCGGCCCGATCCAGTATGACTGGCGGTACGCCACCGAGGTCCCTACCGAGTTCTTTTCACCGATCATGTCCAGTGCTCAGAAACTTCGCGATGGCAATGTGCTCGTATGCGCCAGCAGGCAAGGTTGGATGTTCCAGATCACCTACTCAGGTGAGGTAGTATGGTCGTACCGGAACCCCATCATCAATGGCATCCCGCAACCACAAGGCATCATCACCACCGAAGAAGGCTGGCCCTTCATGGCGGAATGGTTGGAACCGGACCACCCTGGATTGGCGGACAAAGTGTTGGTGCCTGTTGGGTATTTGGAACTTGATCCCGTGCCCTTGCCCCCATGCGACTTTCCGACCCAGGCCGATGGGGTGCCATCCGTTGCCGGCGACCTTCAGATCCTGGGGAACTTGGTTGTGGACCAGATCGTGATCCAAAGTGCCAACGAAACCCCGTACCGCATATTCAATGCCTTGGGTGGCATGGTGAGGTCCGGAACTTTGGGGACTGGAAGGACCACCCTGGGCCTGAACGGTCTGTCCACCGGCAGTTACGTTCTTGTTGAAGGAAACGAACGTCCTGCCATGCACCGCTTCCACATCGTTTCCCAGTAGGCCGCAACGTCGGTAACTCGATCAAGGGTTTCGGCTTCGTCCGTCCACCAGGGAAGGAGCATCTTCAAGCCGTTGGGTACGGTATGGGTGTCCTCAAAAGCTCGCATGCACTACTGTCACAGGTACATCGGCGAAGATCCAGTCCGCGCTGTTGTCGTGTTTGTACCCTGCTCGGTAGGAGTTTTTCAATATGACTTGCATCCTTCGATCACTTTGCTACATTTGCTCCAGTCTCGATTCGTTCCACGAGCAAATGCCCTGACCTAACCTCCTCAAGACACACGAAGAATCCCAAGCACCCCTTCTACATTTCTTCTTGATAGCGACCCATCATCGGGTCGGCTTTTCCACCCTGACGACCAAGCTGTTACAGGCTTGATCCTACGAAGGCGTCGGTGATCCGCATTGATCGCCACGGTACGGAACATTCTTTCTACTCTCCACAATGACCCCCGCCAACCCCATTTCAGGATGCACGCTGGACCCATGGTGGAATTTCCCCACCATGACGTGCCATCGTGGTTCCCGCATGGGTCGGTCGATGTCATTGATGGACACCCGTTCTTACGATGCTTGGCCCTGTGTCCAGCGCCAAGCAGACAAGTGAACCCAAACCAAAACCCCGTTACCATGGATAAGATACTCTCGACCTTGACACGATGTTGCGCCGTGTTGCTGCTCTTGGCAGCGCATTGGGGCAACACACCCGAAGCTGCCGCACAGAATACCAGTTGTGTGGGCGTTTGCGGTACGTACATCGGAGGCCCACCCAACTGCAACTGCGATGACCTCTGCTGGACCTTCGCGGATTGCTGCGCCGACATCTGCACCTCTTGCACCTCCACGGGTCCCAACTGGGATGCTGGCTGCGCCGGACCCAACCCCGATAGCTGCGTGGGCTTCTGCGGTGTGTACCCCGGCCCAGGCAACTGCAACTGCGATGATCTCTGCTGGACCTTCGCGGATTGCTGCGCCGACATCTGCACCTCTTGCACCTCCACGGGTCCCAACTGGGATGCTGGCTGCGCCGGACCCAACCCCGATAGCTGCGTGGGCTTCTGCGGTGTGTACCCCGGCCCAGGCAACTGCAACTGCGATGATCTCTGCTGGACCTTCGCGGATTGCTGCGCCGACATCTGCACCTCTTGCACCTCCACGGGTCCCAACTGGGATGCTGGCTGCGCCGGACCCAACCCCGATAGCTGCGTGGGCTTCTGCGGTGTGTACCCCGGCCCAGGCAACTGCAACTGCGATGATCTCTGCTGGACCTTCGCGGATTGCTGCGCCGACATCTGCACCTCTTGCACCTCCACGGGTCCCAACTGGGATGCTGGCTGCGCCGGACCCAACCCCGATAGCTGCGTGGGCTTCTGCGGTGTGTACCCCGGCCCAGGCAACTGCAACTGCGATGATCTCTGCTGGACCTTCGCGGATTGCTGCGCCGACATCTGCACCTCTTGCACCTCCACGGGTCCCAACTGGGATGCTGGCTGCGCCGGACCCAACCCCGATAGCTGCGTGGGCTTCTGCGGTGTGTACCCCGGCCCAGGCAACTGCAACTGCGATGATCTCTGCTGGACCTTCGCGGATTGCTGCGCCGACATCTGCACCTCTTGCACCTCCACGGGTACCAACTGGGATGCTAACTGCTCAGGTGGCGGTGGCGATTGCTGCACGGCCAACTTGACCCCTGGCTGCGATGACGCTGTATGCGAGGATACCATCTGCGGCTTGGATGCCTTCTGCTGCGACGTAAGCTGGGACGAATTGTGCGCCGGTCAGGCCCTGCTGTTCTGCGGCGATCTGTGCGGCACCGAGTGCGACCCACCACCTGCTTGCGTATTGGAGGACACTGTGAGCTATGGCTCAGTGGTCGCATTTGATCCCACATGCTGTACGGTATGGAGCCCGGCCTGCCAGGGTCTCTTCGATTCGATCAGCTTCGCCTGCACGGGTGTGATCTGCGTGGATGTCCCACCCTGCGTGGCCAGCGACCCGGAAGCCTATGAGGCCGTGATAGCGGACGACTCCTTCTGCTGCGAATCTTTCTGGGATGGCCTCTGCCAGAGCCAGTTCGATGCGTTGAGCGATGCCTGTGTGCCGCCAGCATGCCCCGACCCGACCGCCTTCCTGGAGTTCCAGTTCGACGCCTATCCGAATGAGAATACCTGGGCGATCTTCAATGACGGGGACAACTCCTTGGTGGCCTTTGGTGGACCGTACCCGGGCTTGGGTGGCCAGATCTGGACGGAGCCACTGTGCCTGCCCAACGGCTGCTACCGCCTGGAGGTCTATGACAGCTTCGGCGATGGCATGGACTGGCCGTCCGACAACTTCACAGGTGGTTACACCCTGCGCACGGTCGATGGTGATCGCATCATCGACAACCTGAACAACTTCGTGAACTCCGCCGCTACGCTGAGCACGCTGACCCCCGGCGAAAGCTGGTGCCTGCCAGTGGGCACGGACCGCCCGATCTACACCAGCTGCGATCGCTACTGGTGGACCAGCGGCGACTACCTGGTGGCCACGGAGAACGCGACGGTGAGCGCCCAATTCGGTGTGAACAACGCCAACAGCGGTTATGAGTTCTGGTTCTTCGACCCGAACGGCTCGCTGAGCTTCCGCAAGCTGCGTACCCACGCGGTGAGCGATGGCTTCGCGCCCAACAACGCGCTGCGTGCCGCCCACATCAAGCTGAACAACTGGGCAGTAGCCAGCCAGCTGCAGGATGGCGTGCTGTACAACGTGCGCATCCGCGGCGTGGCCAACGGATCCTTCACCGGTAACGGTGAGTATGGCCCCGCCTGCCGCGTTACGCTCGATCCGACGCTGGCCCTTTGCCCGCCCACGGGTCTGAACGACATCCCGGACCACCCCAACTTCAGCTGTGGTGTATCCCGCACCTTCGGTGGACCCAACAGCGCGGCCAACCGCCTGTATGCCCGCTCGGTGGCCGGTGCCAACAAGTACGAGTTCGAGTTCAGCAACGCGGATGAGGCATACCTCTTCACCCGCTTCTCGAACAACGTGCAAAGGCATCTGAACTGGCCCGCCAGCCAGGGCGATCCCTTGCTGGTCGGCAGCACCTACCAGGTGCGCGTGCGCGCCAGCAAGGACGGTGGCACCACCTGGTGCGACTGGGGCTGGGTTTGCGACGTGACCATCGCACCTGCGGCCGCACCCGGCAACGAGAACATGGCCATGGAGAACATCACGCTCAACATGTGGCCCAACCCCAACAACGGTCAGCAACTGTGGCTGACCCTGGATGAGGTGGCGGCCGATGTGGAGACCGTGGCCGTGGACATCTACGACCTCAGCGGCAAGCGCATCGTGGCGCGTGAAGTGGCGGCCCAGGGTGGCCACCTCTACACGGTGCTCGACCTCAACGGTGACCTCGCCGCAGGCGTGTACATGGTGAACATCATCGCAGGTGATGCCCAGTACACCCAGCGACTGGTGATCCAGCCGTAAGGGTCCGAAGACCTTCGAAAGCAAGGGCCGCTCCGCAAGGGGCGGCCCTTCTTCGTTGGGGGAGCGTCGCGCACGGCAGTGTTCATTGAAGTGCCCAACATGGAACTGGGGCATGGCGCGCTTTCGCCGCGCCACCCATCGTTCAGGGCACGCTGGATCCAATGGGCTTCCAGCGAGACAGGCCATGGACATGCCGGCGAAATGCATCGCGCCCGGGTAGTGTCCCACTTTGGCTCTCCCCCAAACGCTCTGTGAACATTGTCTCGGGCCGCAAATGCCAGGGACCATCGGTCGGTGGACCGGCATAAGGGTCCGGAGCGCATAGACCTCTCGGCCACCGTGTGCGTGGGTGTCCACGATCCGCGCGGCGCGGGCCAACGCTGATAGTGCGCGGGTATGTGGGTGCGTGGCCCTGCGCTTGGATCGTGGTCGCCCTTTGGCTCCACCTTTTGGCGAAGCAAAAGGTGGAAAGGACGGTCTGAGCGTTTGTTCATCGGCGAACAGGGACACTACCCACGCCCGGCCCAGGTTGCGCCTGGCCAAGCGACAACCTCCATCGGAAAGACCAGCGCGGCAAGCGCAGCGATCATGTTCCGCGCGATCCGGCGTGCAAAATGCCGTCGAGGGCATTACTGCTCCTGGTAGAGCAGATACCTGGCTCTGGTCCGTTTGAATGCCTCCAAGGCCGGCTTCCACGAGGCCCGGATGGTCTCCTCATCCTCCCCGGCCACAATGCGGCGCCGCAGGTCCGGGCCACCGGACAGCTTGTCAAAGAAACCGTTCGCCAGGAAGAAACCCTTCTTGTCGGGCGCGGCCCGGTACAGGTCGATGAGCCAGTGCAACTCCAGCCCCAGCGGCTCATGGCCCGAAAGATCGAAGCCGGTGCATTCGATCCCCTTGTGCGGTGGATCCTTGGCGCCGGGCTTGGGCACGGGGGTGAAGCGATGGTCGCCCAAGGGGTTGCCGGGGTAGCCGATGCATTGGAACTGCTGGTCCGTGCCCCGGCCCACGCTGACGATGGTGCCCTCGAAGAGCCCCAGGGAGGGATAGAGCCGGATGGCCGTGAGGTTGGGCAGGTTGGGCGATGGGCGCACAGGCAATTCGTAGCGCGTGGCGTGGTCGTACCCCACACAGGGGATCACCTGCATATCGCAGCGGAGTCCTTCACCCAGCCAGCCTTCACCATCGATCATGCGGGCGAATTCGCCCACGGTCATGCCATGCACCAGCGGCACCGGGTGCATGCCCACGAAGGAGCGGTGCGCCATGTCCAGCACCGGCCCGTCCACGTAGTGCCCGTTGGGGTTGGGCCGGTCCAGCACCACCACGCGCTTGCCCTGCGCGGCGGCGCTCTCCATCACGTAGTGCAGCGTGCCGATGTAGGTGTAGAAGCGCGCGCCCACATCCTGGATGTCGAAGAGCAGCACGTCCACATCGGCGAGCTGCGCGGCCGTGGGCTTCTTGTTCGCCCCATACAAGGACACGATCGGCAGACCGGTGCGGGTGTCGCGCTGGTCCTTCACATGCTCGCCGGCATCCGCATCGCCGCGAAAGCCATGCTCAGGCGCAAAGACCTTCACCACCTCCACACGCAGCGCCAGCAGGGAATCCACCAGGTGGGTCTTGCCGATCATGCCGGTGGTGTTGGTCACCACGGCCACACGGCGGCCTTCGAGCAGCGGCAGATAGACCTCGGTGCGTTCGGCACCCACGGCCAGGGGCGCTGGGGTAGCAGGCTCTACCTCCTGCGGCACGGGCACCGGCGTGGTGCACGCGGAGATTGGCAGCAGCAGGGCGGCTACCTTCGCCTGCCACCGCGCCAAGCGGGGCGCACACCAGGTGGGTACCGCAAGCTTCATCGCCGACCGCATCTTGCGGGCGGGCAGCAGCCCCGGGGCGCGTTCCTTCTCGCGGCCTATCGTGTCCATCGCGGTCCTGGGCATCGTGGTGGGCATGGCGGTGATGATCCTCACGGTGGGCATCGCCACCGGATTCCAACGCGAAGTAAGGGCCAAAGTCTCCGGCGCCGGGGGGCACCTGCGCATCGAGTCCCTGCGCCAGACCGATCCGAAGGAGACGCCGCGCCTGGCGATCGACCAGCCCTTCTACCCCTGGCTGGACACCGTACCCGGCATCGCGCACATCCAGGCCATCGCCACCAAGGCGGGCATCATCGAAACGCCGGACGAGATCGAGGGCGTGGTGGTGAAAGGCGTGGGCCGGGACCACGACTGGACCTTCATCCGGCAGCACCTGGTGGCCGGCACCCTGCCCGCCATCGGCGACAGCACACGCCCCATCGACCTGCTGCTCTCCCGCCACCTGGCACGCCTGCTCACCATCGGTGTGGACGACACCATCACCGTGTATCTCATCCGCGGCCGCGACGACATCCGCCCGCGCAAATTCCGGGTCAGCGGCCTGTATGCCACCGGCCTGGAACAGCTGGACCACCAGATGGTGTTCGTGGACATCGCGCACCTGCAGCGCTTCGCCCAATGGGGCTTGAAGGCGGAGATGCTCGTGTACGACTCCATTACCCCGGCGGGCATCGGCATCGAGGCGCTGGCCTTCGGGGGCGACCGGGTGTACCGCTACGAATGGCCCGGCACCACGCTGCGCGATCGCGGTCCCCATTGGGTGCACGTGAGCAGCGATACCACCTTCACCGTGGTTGTGACCGACGCCGACGGCACGGTGCCCGACACGGCCTGGGTGCGGATCATGCCGGACAGCACCCGCATGGCAGGCCTGGCCTGGGCCACGCGGGACCTCGTCACCATCGAGCGTGGCGGCAGCGGCGGCAGCCACCACCGGTACGCCGGTGCCTTTGAAGTGCTGCTGGACCGCTTCGAGGAGGTGGACCGCTTCGATGACCGGGTCTACGCGGAATACCTGGACCACCGCCTGCGCTCGGTGAGCGTGAAGCAGCGTTTCCCGGAGATCTTCGCCTGGCTGGAACTCTTGGACACGAACGTCATCGTGGTCATCGTGCTGATGATCATCGTGGCCATCATCAACATGACCTCGGCCCTGCTGATCCTGATCCTGGAGCGCACCACCATGATCGGCACGCTCAAGGCCCTGGGCGCCACCAACGGTGTCATCCGCCGCATCTTCCTCATCGACGCGGCGTGGATCCTGGGCATCGGCATTGTGGCCGGCACCGTGCTGGGCGTGGGGCTGGCCCTGGTGCAGCAGCATTTCGGCCTGGTGACGCTGCCGCTGGAGAGCTACTACGTGGAGGCCGTGCCCGTGGAACTCAGCTGGTGGCGGATCGCCCTGCTGGGCCTGGGCACCTTGGTGCTTTGCCTGCTGGCGCTGATCATCCCCAGCTCGCTCGTGGCGCGCATCGCACCGGCGCGCACGATCCGGTTCGATTGATCCCTTGGGAAGCTACATCCCCACCCGCTCTACCTTCGTGGTCGCCATGAAGATCCACGAGAACATCCTCAGCACCATCGGCAATACCCCGCTGGTGAAGTTGAACCGCATCACCCGCGACGTGCCCGGCACCGTCCTGGCCAAGGTGGAGACCTTCAACCCCGGCAACAGCATCAAGGACCGCATGGCTTTGAAGATGATCGAGGATGCCGAGAAGGCCGGCTTGCTCAAGCCCGGCGGCACCATCATCGAGGGCACCAGCGGCAACACGGGCATGGGCCTGGCCATCGCCGCCATCATCAAGGGCTACAAGTGCATCTTCACCACCACCGACAAGCAGAGCAAGGAGAAGGTGGACGCGCTGCGGGCCTTCGGTGCCGAAGTGATCGTGTGCCCCACCAACGTGGACCCCGAGGATCCCCGCTCCTACTACAGCGTGAGCAGCCGCCTGGTGAACGAGACGCCGAACAGCTGGAAGGCCAACCAATACGACAACCCCAGCAACGCGCAGGCGCACTACGAGACCACCGGCCCCGAGATCTGGGAGCAGACCGATGGGAGGATCACGCACCTGGTCGTGGGCGTGGGCACGGGCGGCACCATCTGCGGCACCGGCCGCTACCTGAAGGAGAAGAACCCCAACATCAAGATCTGGGGCATCGACACCTACGGCTCGGTATTCAAGAAGCTGAAGGAGACCGGTGAGTTCGACAAGAACGAGATCTACCCCTACATCACCGAAGGCATCGGTGAGGACTTCGTGCCGCAGAACGTGGACATGGACCTGATCGACCACTTCGAGAAGGTCACCGACCGCGATGCCGCCATCTATACCCGGAAGATCGTGCGCGACGAGGGCATCTTCGTGGGCAACAGCGCTGGCGCGGCCATGGCGGGCCTGATGCAGCTCAAGAACAACTTCAAGCCGGATGATGTGATCGTGGTGATCTTCCACGACCACGGCACGCGCTACCTGGGCAAGATGTTCAACGACGACTGGATGCGCGAGCGCGGCTTCCTCGTGGAAGAGAAGCCCACGGCCGGTGACCTGATGAAAGGCCGGGAGCTGCGCCTGCTCAGCGTGGAGGTGGACGAGCCGGTGCTGAACGCCATCGAGAAGATGCGCGCGCACAACATCGACCAACTGCCCGTGATGGACGGCGGCAAGCCTGTGGGCACCATCACCGATGCGCGCCTCTTCGACGCCATTCTGGAAGACGCGGACGTCCGACTGCAGGCCGCCCGCGCCGTGATGGGTCCCGCCCTGCCGGTGGTGGAACCCGATGCGCATCTGGAGGAGATCGCCAGGAAGCTGGGCAATGGCAGCCCGGCCGTGCTGGTCCGGATGCCCGCCACGCCGGGCGCCCCCGAGGCGTACGGGATCATCACCAAGCAGGATGTGATCGGGAAGTTGAAGTAGCCCTGTGATGCGCACGGTCACCGACCAGATGCACCGCACCGTCCAGGTGCCGGAGACCCCGCAGCGCATCATCTCCCTCGTCCCCTCGCAGACCGAATTGCTCCACGATCTCGGCCTTGGCGATCGAGTGGTGGGCATCACACGCTTCTGTGTGCATCCGGAGGAGTGGTTCCGCAGCAAGCCGCGCGTGGGCGGCACCAAGCAGGTGGATCTCCAAAGGGTGCGTGCCCTGCGGCCCGATCTGATCATCGGCAACAAGGAGGAGAACAGCCGCGAGGACATTGAAGCCCTGGTGCGCGAGTTCCCGGTCTGGATGAGCGACGTGCGCGACCTGGATGGCGCATTGGACATGGTCCGCCACGCGGGCGCGCTGACAGGGACCGCTGAACAAGGGAACGTGATCGCGGACCGGATCGTGGAGGCATTCGCGGCGTTGCAGCCATGGCCCGTGCGGCGCAGCGTGGCCTACCTCATCTGGCGCAGGCCCTGGATGGCGGCCGGGCGCGACACCTTCATCCACCATATGCTGGAGCGCATCGGGCTCGACAACGTCTTCGCGGACCGTCCCGAGCGTTATCCGGAACTCACGCCCGCGCAATTGGCCGCCGCCGACCCGGATGTGGTCCTGCTGTCATCCGAACCCTATCCCTTCAAGGAGAAGCATATCGCCGAACTGAACATGCTGCTGCCCGGATGCCCCGTGCGGCTGGTGGATGGCGAGGCCTTCAGCTGGTATGGCAGCCGCCTGCTGCGCTCACCAACGGTCTTCGGTTCATTGGCCATCCCCTGATCCCGAAGGCACCGCAGGAGGTGGCCCTACTTTTGACTGCCGCCCGCCCCATGCCACGCCTCCACGCGCTGCTGTTCGCAACACTCCTTGCCGCTGCCATGCACGGCCAGAAGGTGGGCGTGGTGCTCAGCGGCGGCGGCGCCGTGGGCCTTACGCACATCGGCGTGCTGCAGGCCTTGGAGGAGAGCGGCGTGCCCGTCGATTACATCACGGGCAGCAGCATGGGCGCCCTCATCGGCGCCATGTACGCCTCCGGCATGTCACCCTGGGAGATCGATTCGCTCTTCCGCACCGACCTCTACCGCACCATGGCCGAAGGTGGCGTGGAGACACGCTTCCAGTACCACTTCAAGCGCGACGCGTTGGACGCCTCGCTCATCACGCTGCGCTTCAACCTGGACACGGCCCTGCAGACCTCGTTGCCCACCAACCTGCGCAGCCCGGTGCTGGTGGATTTCGAGCTGATGCGTGGCTTCGGGCCCGCCTCGGCGTTGGCGGGCTACGACATGGACAAGCTCTTCGTGCCCTTCCGCTGCGTGGCCTCCGACATCACCAACCAGCGCGCGGTGGTCTTCAAGCAGGGCGATCTGGCGCAGGCCGTGCGTGCCAGCATGAGCTACCCCTTCTACTTCAAGCCCATCCGCGTGGACGGCAACCTGATGATGGATGGCGGCCTCTACAACAACTTTCCCAGCGATGTGATGTACGCCGACTTCCTGCCGGACTTCATCATCGGCAGCAACGTGGCCTACAACGCGCCGCCACCCAGCGAGGACGACCTGCTGAGCCAGCTGCGCGCCATGATGCAGGGACGTACGGACTATACGGTGATCTGCGAGGAGGGCGTGATCATCGAACCGGTGACCACCACCTCCCTGTTCGATTTCAGCGATCCGGGACGCACCATCGCCGATGGTTACCGCGCCGCCATGGCGCGCATGCCGGAGATCCTGGCGCAATTGCGCCGCCATGTGCACGTGGAGGAGGTGGCACAAAGGCGCCGGGAATTCCGGTCCCAGTTGCGCCCCCTGATCTTCGGTGATGTCCGCATCCACGGACTGAAGCGGTCGCAGGCGCGGTTCATCGAGCGCAGCCTGCCGCATCGCACCGGGGCATCCTTCTCCCTGGAGGAATTGAAGCCCGCCTACTTCCGCTTGTACGCCGACCCGAACATCGCGCTGATGGTGCCACGCGCCACCTACGTGCCTGAGCGCGGCGACCACGACCTGGACCTCATCGTGAAACCGGAGAAGGACCTGGAGGTCCGTTTCGGCGGCATGTTCTCCTCCCGGCCCATCAACACGGGCATGGTGGCGATGCGCTACAACCTCTTCGGCCGCAGTTCGGCGCGGATCGACGCCCTCTCCTACTTCGGCAAGTTCTACGCCGCCGGCCAGGTGCGGCTGCGCAACGACCTCAGCACGAAGGTGCCCCTCTACGTGGAACCCGTCTTCACCCTGCATCGCTGGGACCACTTCCGCGGCTTCGCCACCTTCTTCGATGAGGTGCCGCCGGCCTTCGTGGTGATGCGTGAGACCTGGGGCGGGGCGAACGTGGGGATGGGCATGGGCAACAAGGGCCTGCTGCGCTGGGACGGCAAATTGGTGGAGACCATGGACCGTTACTACCAGCGCGACGGCTTCAGCAGCACGGACACCGCGGATATGACGCGCTTCTATCATTTCACCACGGGCCTGCTGTTGGAGCGCAACTCGCTGAACCGGAAGCAGCACCCCAACGCCGGGGAGAGTTTTCGCGCGGAGATCCGTTATACGGGGGGCGATGAGATCACCGACCCGGGTTCCACACAGGTGGACCAGGCGCAATGGAAGGCGCACCACGAATGGTTGCAACTGAAAGTGACGCTGGACCAGTACTTCCTGCCCCGGGGCATCTTCAAATTCGGCCTCATGGCGGAGGGCGTGGCCAGCACGATGCCGGCCTTCCAGAACTACACGGCGAGCGTGATCCGCAGCCCGGTGTTCCACCCCACGCCGGAAAGCCGCACCTGGTTCATACCGGAGTTCCGCGCGCCCACCTACGTGGCCGGTGGTGTCCGCACCATCGTGGCCGTGGCCCGCAACCGGTTCGACCTGCGCCTGGAGGGCTATGTGTTCCAGCCCTACGAGCCCTTCATCCGGGGCGACGAGGCCGAAACGGAAACGGCGCCGGCCTTCACGCAGCGCTACTTCATCGGCTCGGGTTCGCTGATCTACCAGAGTCCGGTCGGGCCGGTCTGGTTCAACCTGAGCTTCTTCGACGGGCTGCGCAACCCCTGGGTGTGGAGCCTGAACTTCGGCTACATCCTTTTCAACCAGAAGGCGCAGGAGTAGGAACGGCCTGAAAGAAAGGACCCCGGCCGGGCCGGGGTCTCTTCAGGATCTTGGGCAAGGCGGTCAAGCCTGGGCTGTGGGCCCGCCGAAGTTCATGGGCACCTCGGTGCCTTCGTTGATGGTGCCGTGCACCGCCTCGAACTTGTGGATGTTGTCCGCCAGGGCCCGCATCAACCGCTTGGCGTGCTGCGGCGTGAGCAGGATGCGCGCACGCACCTTGGCCTTGGGCACGCCCGGCATCACGCGCACGAAGTCCAGCACGAACTCCGAGTTGCTGTGCGTGATGATGGCGAGGTTGCTGTAGATGCCATCGGCCACCTCCTCGCTGATCTCGATGTTCAGCTGGTTGGGGCGGGGTTGTTCCTTCTGGTCTGCCATGGTGGTCGGAACTATCGGCGCGGCAGGGGCGCATAAGGATGCGCCCCTGCCATGCGCCGGTGATCACTCGTCGATCTCCTGTTCGGTGAGCTTCTCGGCCAGCAGGCGCTGGTATTCGTCCTTGTTGGCCACGATGGTGCGCTGGTAGTTGCGCGCCCCGGTGCCGGCAGGGATGAGATGGCCCACGATCACGTTCTCCTTCAAGCCGTTGAGGTGGTCCTCCTTGGCGTTGACCGCGGCCTCGTTGAGCACCTTGGTGGTCTCCTGGAAGGAAGCGGCGCTGATGAAGCTCTCGGTCTGCAGCGAGGCGCGGGTGATGCCCTGCAGCAGCGTGCGGGCCGTGGCGGGCTTGGCGGGTCGCGCCTCGGCCAGCTTCTGGTCCTTGCGCTTCAAGGCGCTGTTCTCGTCGCGCAGCTTGCGCATGCTCAGGATCTGGCCCTCCTTCAGGGTGGCGCTGTCGCCGGCGTCGGTGACCACCACCTTGTCGTAGATGGCGTCGTTCTCCTCCATGAACTCCACCTTGTTCACGCTCTGGCGTTCCAGGAAGCGCGTGTCGCCGGGATCCTCGATCTCCACCTTGCGCATCATCTGGCGCACGATCACCTCGAAGTGCTTGTCGTTGATCTTCACGCCCTGCATGCGGTACACCTCCTGCACCTCGTCCACCAGGTACTCCTGCACACGTGTGGGGCCCTGGATGTTGAGGATGTCACCGGGGCTGATGGCGCCATCGCTGAGTGGGGCACCGGCCTTGATGAAGTCGTTCTCCTGCACCAGGATGTGCTTGCTCAGGGGCACCAGGTAGGTCTTGCGCTCGCCGGTGCGGCTTTCCACGATGATCTCGCGGTTGCCGCGCTTGATCTTGCCGTAGGAGACGATGCCGTCGATCTCGCTCACCACGGCCGGGTTGCTGGGGTTGCGCGCCTCGAACAGTTCGGTCACGCGGGGCAGACCGCCGGTGATGTCACCGCCCTTGCCGCTGCTGCGCGGGATCTTCACCAGCACGTCGCCGGCCTCCACCTTCTGGCCCTCCTTCACCATGATGTGGGCGCCCACAGGCAGGCTGTAGCTCTTCAGCTCCTCCTTGCCCTTGGGGTCCATGATCTTGATGGTGGGGTTCTTCCGCTTGTCGCGGCTCTCGATGATCACCTTCTCGGCGAAGCCGGTCTGTTCATCGATCTCCTCCCGGTAGGTGGCGTTCTCCTCGATGCTCTCGAACTCGAGCTTGCCTGCGAATTCGGAGATGATCACCGCGTTGTACGGGTCCCAGGTGCAGATCAGGTCGCCCTTGGCGATCTTGCCTCCGCCCTGGGTATAGAGGAAGGCGCCGTAGGGCACGTTGCTCGTGGTGAGCACGATGCCGGTGTTGGCGTCCACGATGCGCATCTCGGTGCTGCGGCTGATGACCACCTCGGCGTCCTCGCCCTTGCGGTCCTTGCGCTTCACGGTGCGCAGCTCGTCGATCTCCAGGATACCGTCGTACTTCGCGCGGATCTCGCTCTCTTCGGTGATCTTGCCGGCCACACCGCCCACGTGGAAGGTGCGCAGGGTGAGCTGCGTGCCGGGTTCACCGATGGACTGCGCGGCGATGACGCCCACGGCCTCCCCGGCCTGCACCTTGCGGCCGGTGGCCAGGTTGCGGCCGTAGCACTTGGCGCAAACGCCCTTCTTCTGCTCGCAGGTGAGCACGCTGCGGATCTCCACTTCCTCGATGGGGCTGGAGGCGATGGCCGCGGCGATGTCCTCATTGATCTGTTCGCCGCTGCGCACGATGGCCTCCCCGGTCTGCGGGTGCAGCACATCATGCACACTGGTGCGGCCCAGGATGCGGTCGTAGAGGCTCTCCACGATCTCCTCGTTCTTCTTCAGGGCCGTGGCCACCAGACCGCGCAGGGTGCCGCAGTCGTCCGTGGTGATCACCACGTCCTGCGCCACGTCCACCAGGCGGCGGGTGAGGTAGCCGGCGTCGGCGGTCTTCAGGGCGGTATCGGCCAGACCTTTCCGGGCACCGTGGGTGGAGATGAAGTACTCCAGGATCGAGAGGCCCTCCTTGAAGTTGGAGAGGATGGGGTTCTCGATGATGTCCTGGCCTCCGCCACCGCCGCCTTTCTGGGGCTTGGCCATCAGGCCGCGCATGCCACTGAGCTGGCGGATCTGTTCCTTGGAACCGCGGGCGCCGCTGTCCATCATCATGTAGATGGAGTTGAAGCCCTGGCGGTCGTTCTTGATGCGCTCCATCAGGCTGAAGGTCACCTTGGAGTTGGTGTGCGTCCAGATGTCGATCGTCTGGTTGTAGCGCTCGTTGTTGGTGATGAGGCCCATGTTGTAGTTGCCCGTCACCTCGTCCACCTCGCTCTGGGCGGCCTTCACCAGTTTCTCCTTGGCGTCGGGGATCACCACGTCGTCCAGGTTGAAGCTGAGGCCGCCGCGGAAGGCGCTCATGAAGCCCATGTCCTTGATGTCGTCCAGGAACTGGGCGGTCCGGGCCACGCCGGTCTCCTTCAGCACATTGCCGATGATGTCGCGCAGGGCCTTCTTGGTGAGCACCTCGTTGATGAAGCCCACCTCGTTGGGCACCACCTCATTGAAGAGGGTGCGGCCGCAGGTGGTCTCGATCATGTGGCTCTTGCCGTCCACACCGGTCCAGCGCAGCTTGATGAAGGTGTGCAGGTCCAGGCGACCCTCGTTGTAGGCGATGATCACCTCCTCGGGGCTGTAGAAGGTCATGCCTTCGCCCTTCATCTTCTTCTCGGCGTCGCTCTTCCGGCCCTTGGTGATGTAGTAGAGGCCGAGCACCATGTCCTGGCTGGGCACCGCGATGGGCGCGCCGTTGGCCGGGTTCAGGATGTTGTGGCTGGCCAGCATCAGCAACTGGGCTTCCAGGATGGCGGCATTGCCCAGGGGCACATGCACGGCCATCTGGTCACCGTCGAAGTCGGCGTTGAAGGCGGTGCAGACCAGGGGGTGCAGCTGGATGGCCTTGCCCTCGATGAGCTTGGGCTGGAAGGCCTGGATGCCGAGGCGGTGCAGGGTTGGTGCCCGGTTCAGCAGCACGGGGTGGCCCTTGAGCACGTTCTCCAAAATGTCCCACACCACCGGTTCCTTCTTGTCCACGATCTTCTTGGCGCTCTTCACGGTCTTCACGATACCCCGCTCGATGAGCTTGCGGATGATGAAGGGCTTGAAGAGTTCGGCGGCCATGTCCTTGGGCAGGCCGCACTCGTGCAGCTTCAATTCGGGGCCCACCACGATGACCGAGCGTGCGCTGTAGTCCACGCGCTTGCCAAGCAGGTTCTGGCGGAAACGGCCCTGCTTGCCCTTGAGCGAATCGCTCAGGGACTTCAGCGGGCGGTTGTTCTCGCTCTTCACGGCGCTGCTCTTGCGGCTGTTGTCGAAGAGGCTGTCCACGGCCTCCTGCAACATGCGCTTCTCGTTGCGCAGGATCACCTCCGGCGCCTTGATCTCCATGAGGCGCTTGAGGCGGTTGTTGCGGATGATGACGCGGCGGTAGAGGTCGTTGAGGTCGCTGGTGGCGAAGCGGCCGCCATCGAGGGGCACCAGGGGGCGCAACTCGGGCGGTATCACCGGCACCACCTTGATGATCATCCACTCGGGGTGGTTCGGCCGCCGGCTGTTGGCATCGCGGAAGGCCTCCACCACGTTCAGCCGCTTGAGCGCTTCGTTCTTGCGCTGCTGGCTGGTCTCGGTATTGGCCTTGTGGCGCAGGTCGTAGCTCAGCGCGTCCAGGTCCAGGCGCTTCAGCAGGTCGTGCAACCCGTCGGCGCCCATCTTGGCGATGAACTTGTTGGGGTCGGCGTCGTCCAGGTACTGGTTGTCCTTGCCCAGGGCCTCGAGGATGTCGAGGTACTCCTCCTCGGTGAGGAAGTCCAGGTACTGCACGGCCGCGCCCTCCTTGTTCACGGCGTTGCCGGGCTGGATCACCACGTAGCGTTCGTAGTAGATGATCTGGTCCAGCTTCTTGGTGGGCAGGCCCAGCAGATAGCCGATCTTGTTGGGCAGGCTGCGGAAGTACCAGATGTGGGCCACGGGCACCACCAGCTGGATGTGGCCCATGCGCTCACGGCGCACCTTTTTCTCGGTGACCTCCACGCCGCAGCGGTCGCACACGATCCCCTTGTAGCGGATGCGCTTGTACTTGCCGCAGTGGCACTCGAAATCCTTCACCGGGCCGAAGATGCGCTCGCAGAACAGGCCGTCGCGTTCGGGCTTGTAGGTGCGGTAGTTGATCGTCTCGGGCTTGATCACCTCCCCGTGGCTGCGCTCGAGGATCTGCTCGGGCGAGGCGAGGCTGACGACGATCTTCTCGAAGTTGCTGTTGAGCTTCACTTCCTTTTTCATGGCTTCGCTATGCTATCCTTTCGTTCCGATGTCGATCAGCCTTCCATGCTCCCTTCGAGGGATACGTTCAGCGCCAGGCCACGGAGTTCGTGGAGCAGCACGTTGAACGATTCGGGTATGCCCGGGACGGGCAGTGGTTCGCCCTTGACGATGGCCTCATAGGCCTTGGCGCGGCCCAGGACGTCATCGCTCTTGACGGTGAGGATCTCCTGCAGGATGTTGGCGGCGCCGAAGGCCTCCAGCGCCCACACTTCCATTTCGCCGAAGCGCTGGCCACCGAACTGGGCCTTGCCGCCCAGCGGCTGCTGGGTGATGAGGCTGTAGGGGCCGATGGAGCGCGCGTGCATCTTGTCGTCCACCATGTGGGCCAGCTTGATCATGTAGATCACGCCCACGGTGGCCGGCTGGTCGAAGCGCTCGCCCGTGCCGCCATCGTAGAGGTAGGCCTTGCCGTTGCGTGGCACGCCGGCCTCGTCGGTCTCGGCATCGATCTGCTCGTGGGTGGCGCCGTCGAAGATGGGCGTGGCGTACTTGCGGCCCAGGTTCTTGCCGGCCCAGCCCAGCACGGTCTCGTAGATCTGGCCCAGGTTCATGCGGCTGGGCACGCCCAGGGGGTTCAGCACGATGTCCACCGGGCTGCCATCCTCCAGGTAGGGCATGTCGGCGTCGCGCACGATCTTGGCCACGATGCCCTTGTTGCCGTGGCGGCCGGCCATCTTGTCGCCCACGGTGAGCTTGCGCTTCGCCGCGACATAGACCTTGGCCAGCTTGATGATGCCGGCGGGCAGTTCATCGCCGATGCTCACCTGGAACTTCTTCCGCTTGTATACCCCGCTGATGTCGCCATAGCGGATGTTGTAGTTGTGGATGAGCTGGCGCACCAGTTCGTTCGTCTTCTTGTCCGCGGTCCACTCGGTGGGGTCCACGGTGATGAAGTCGATGCCCTGGAGCACCTTGGCGCTGAACTTCACGCCCTTCTTGATCTGCTCCTCCTTGTACTTGTTGAAGACACCGTTGGAGTTGTGGCCGCCCACCAGCTGCATCATCTTCTCGATGAGCTCGTTCTTCAGGGTGCCGAGTTCCTTGTCCTGGTCCTTGTCGATCTGTTCCAGGATGGACTTCTCGTTGGTCTTGGCCTTCTTGTCCTTCACCGCCCGGCTGAAGAGCTTCTTGTTCACCACCACGCCCTTGGTGCTGGGGGGGGCCTTGAGGCTGGCGTCCTTCACGTCGCCGGCCTTGTCGCCGAAGATGGCGCGCAGCAGCTTCTCCTCGGGGCTGGGGTCGGTCTCCCCTTTCGGGGTGATCTTGCCGATGAGGATGTCGCCTTCCTTGATCTCGGCGCCGATGCGGATCAGGCCGTTCTCGTCGAGGTCCTTGGTGGCCTCCTCGGAGACGTTGGGGATGTCGGCGGTGAGCTCCTCCAGGCCGCGCTTGGTGTCGCGCACCTCCATGATGTACTCATCGATGTGGATGGAGGTGAAGATGTCCTCGGAGGCCACGCGCTCGCTGATCACGATGGCGTCCTCGAAGTTGTAGCCCTTCCAAGGCATGAAGGCCACCTGCAGGTTGCGGCCGATGGCCAGCTCGCCATCCTTGGTGCCGTAGCCCTCGCACAGCACATGGCCCTTGGTCACCTTCTCGCCCTTGCGCACCACGGGGCGCAGGTTCATGCAGGTGCTCTGGTTGGTCTTGAGGAACTTGGTGAGCTTGTACTCCTTTTCATCACCGTCGAAGCTCACGATGCGCTCCTCTTCGGTGCGCTTGTAGTCGATCACGATGCGGTCGCTGTCCACATATTTCACGGTGCCCTCCCCTTCGGCGGTGAGCAGCACACGGCTGTCGCGGGCCACGCGCTCCTCCAGGCCGGTTCCCACGATGGGGGCCTCGGGGCGCAGCAGTGGCACGGCCTGGCGCATCATGTTGGAGCCCATCAGCGCGCGGTTGGCGTCGTTGTGCTCCAGGAAGGGGATGAGGCTGGCGGCGATGGAGGCGATCTGGTTGGGCGCCACGTCCATCAGGGCCAGTTCGCTGGGTTCCACCACGGGGAAGTCGCCCATCAGGCGGGCCTTCACGCGTGTGGTGAGGAAATCACCCTTGTCGCCCACCTTGGCGTTGGCCTGGGCGATCACCTGGTTGTCCTCCTCTTCTGCGCTCAGGTAGATGGGCTCGGCCTTCATGTCCACCCGGCCCTCCTTCACGGGGCGATAGGGCGTTTCGATGAAGCCGAGGCTGTTGATCTTGCTGTACACGCACAGGGAGCTGATCAGACCGATGTTCGGGCCTTCTGGCGTCTCGATGGTGCAGAGGCGGCCGTAGTGCGTGTAGTGCACGTCGCGCACCTCGAAGCCGGCGCGCTCGCGGCTGAGACCACCAGGGCCGAGGGCCGACATCCTCCGCTTGTGGGTGATCTCGCTCAGCGGGTTGGTCTGGTCCATGAACTGGCTCAACTGGTTCGTTCCGAAGAACGAGTTGATCACCGAGCTCAGGGTCTTGGCATTGATCAGGTCGGTGGGCGTGAACACCTCGTTGTCGCGCACGTTCATGCGCTCGCGGATGGTGCGTGCCATGCGGGCCAGGCCCACGCCGAACTGGCTGTGGAGCTGCTCGCCCACGGTGCGCACGCGGCGGTTGCTCAGGTGGTCGATGTCGTCCACATCGGCCTTGGAGTTCACCAGTTCGATCAGGTACTTGATGATGAAGATGATGTCCTCCTTGGTGAGTACGCGCACGCTGAGCTCGCTCTCCAGGCCCAGCTTCTTGTTGATGCGGTAGCGGCCCACCTCACCGAGGTCGTAGCGCTGCTCGCTGAAGAAGAGCTTGTCGATGACGCCTCGGGCGGTCTCCAGATCGGGAGGTTCGGCGTTGCGCAGCTGGCGATAGATCACCTCCACGGCCTCCTTCTCGGAGTTGGAGGTGTCCTTTTGCAGGGTGTTGTAGATGAGGGCGAAGTCGGCCGCGTTGATGCCCTCCTTGTGCAGGATGACGGTCTTGGCGCCGCTTTCTACGATCTGGTCCACGTGGTGTTCCTCGATCACCGTCTCACGGTCGATGAGCACCTCGTTGCGCTCGATGCTCACCACCTCGCCAGTGTCCTCGTCCACGAAGTCCTCCACCCAGGTCTTCAGCACGCGGGCGGCGAGTTTTCGGCCCACGGCGTCCTTGATGGCGGTCTTGGTGACCTTGATCTCGTCGGCCAGGCCGAAGATCTCCAGGATCTGCTTGTCGCTCTCGAAACCGATGGCGCGCAACAGCGTGGTCACCGGCAGCTTCTTCTTGCGGTCGATGTAGGCATACATCACCCCGTTGATGTCCGTGGCGAATTCGATCCACGAACCCTTGAAGGGGATGACCCGTGCGCTGTAGAGCTTGGTGCCGTTGGCGTGGCGGCTCTGGCCGAAGAACACACCGGGGCTGCGGTGCAGCTGGCTCACCACCACGCGCTCGGCACCGTTCACCACGAAGGATCCCTTCGGGGTCATGTAGGGGATCTGGCCCAGGTACACGTCCTGCACGATGGTCTCGAAGTCCTCGTGCTCGGGGTCGGTGCAGTAGAGTTTCAGCTTGGCCTTGAGGGGCACGCTGTAGGTGAGGCCGCGCTCGATGCATTCATCGATGCTGTAGCGCGGGGGATCGATGAAGTAATCGAGGAACTCCAGCACGAACTGGTTGCGCGTGTCGGTGATGGGGAAGTTCTCGCTGAAGACCTTGAAGAGGCCTTCGCTCACCCGGTCCTCAGGCAGGGTGTCGATCTGGAAGAACTCCTCGAAGCTCTTCAGCTGGATATCGAGGAAGTCGGGATAGTCGATCGAAAGGGCATTGCCGAAATCGATACGCTTGTGCTTCTTGTTGATGGGCTTCGCCTGGGCCATGGCTGCGATCGTGTGGACGACGGTGGATGGACGTGAGCGATCCTGTTCTTACATCGCCGGGCGCTGGATCGGGAGCGGCCGGCGGGAGGTCATGATGATCACCGCACAGCCGGAAAGGCCCGCCTTGGGGCCTCTCCGTGCTGGCGTGACGCGAGCGCGTATGGGTCCTTACTTGACCTCAACTTCGGCGCCGGCTTCCGTGAGCTGTTGCTTGAGGGATTCGGCGTCCTCTTTGGACACGCCTTCCTTCAACGGCTTCGGAGCACCGTCGACGAGGTCCTTGGCCTCCTTCAGGCCCAAGCCGGTGAGCTCCTTCACGAGCTTCACCACGGCCAGTTTGTTCTGGCCGCCATGCTTGAGGATCACGTCGAAGCTGGTCTTGGCTTCGGCGGCTTCGCCGCCACCAGCGGCCGGACCAGCGGCTATGGCCACGGCGGCCGCGGCCGGTTCGATCTTGTATTCGTCCTTGAGGTACTGGGCCAGCTCGTTGACCTCCTTTACGGTAAGGCCTACCAGTTGATCGCCCAGGGCTTTGATATCTGCCATCTTGCGGGGGTTGTTACAGTGGTTGAGGAGAAGCTATCGTGGAAGTGCGTAACGCGTTGGGTCTTGTTCAGGCGGCCCTTTCTTCGAGGGCTTTCACCAGGCCGGCGATCTTGTGGCCACCGCTGCCCTGCAGGCCGCTGATGACGTTCTTGAGCGGGCTCTGGAGCAGCGCGATGATGTCGCCGACGAGCTCCTCCTTCCCTTTCAGGTTGGCGAGCATCACCAGTTGCTCATCACCCACGAAGACGGCCTCGTCGATCCAGGCGCTCTTCAACGCCGGTTTCGTCTGGTCCTTCTTGCGGAAGCCCTTGATGAGCTTGGCCGGAGCGTTGCCCTTGCCGGCGATCATCAGGCTGGTCTGCCCCTTGAGGGTGGGGATCACTTCGCTGTAATCCTTGCCTTCCAGGCTTTCCATCGCCTTGCGGAGCAGGGTGTTCTTCACCACGCGCAGGGTGATGCCCTGCTGGTTGCAGGCGCGGCGCAGCTGGCTGGTGGCCTCGGCGCTCATGGAGCTGGTATCGGTGAGATACAGCACGTTGGTGGCCTTGATGGCCTCGGCCAGCTCGGTTATCTGCTGGTTCTTTTCGTCGCGGGTTGCCATGGTCGTTGCTGGTCGTTTGTCAGGCCAGGGCGCGGGTGTCAACCTTGACGCCGGGGCTCATGGTGCTGCTGATGGAGATGCTCTTGATGTAGGTGCCCTTGGCGGTGCTGGGCTTCAGCTTCACCAGGGTCTGGATCAGCTCATTGGCGTTGGCGCTGAGCTTGTCGGCATCGAAGGAGGCCTTGCCGATCACCGCGTGGATGATGCCGGCCTTGTCCACCTTGAAGTCGATCTTGCCGGCCTTCACCTCGCGCACGGCCTTGGCCACGTCCATGGTCACCGTGCCGGTCTTGGGGTTGGGCATGAGGCCACGGGGACCGAGCACACGGCCCAGGGCACCCACTTTGGCCATCACGGCGGGGGTGCAGATGATCACATCCACGTCCGTCCAGCCGCCCTTGATCTTCTCCACGTAGTCGTCCAGGCCCGCCATGTCGGCACCGGCGGCCAAGGCTTCCTCGCACTTGGCGGGGTCGGCCAGCACCAGCACCTTCACATTCCGGCCGGTGCCATGGGGCAGGCTCACGGTGCCGCGCACCATTTCGGTGCTCTTCTTCGGGTCCACGCCCAGGCGCACGGCGATGTCCACCGTGGCGTCGAATTTGGCGGTGCTCACCTGCTTCACGATGCGGGTGGCCTCCTCCAGGCTGTAGGTCTTGGCGGCGTCGTACTTGGTCAACGCCTCCTTGCGCTTTTTGCTCACGTTCGCCATGGCTCAGAAGGGCTTTTCGCCGGTTACGGTGACACCCATGCTGCGGGCCGTGCCGGCCACCATGCTCATGGCGCTCTCCAAGGTGAAACAGTTGAGGTCGGGCATCTTGTCCTGGGCGATGGCCTTCACCTGCTCCCAGGTGATGCTGCCCACCTTCTTGGTGTGGGGTTCGCCGCTGCCGCCCTTGATCTTGGCCGCCTCGATGATCTGCACCGCGGCGGGCGGGGTCTTGATGATGAAATCGAACGACTTGTCCGAATAGACGGTGATCACCACCGGCAGCACCTTGCCCGCCTTGTCCTGCGTGCGGGCATTGAACTGCTTGCAGAAATCCATGATGTTCACCCCCTTGGCACCCAACGCGGGACCTACGGGAGGCGAGGGATTGGCCGCGCCGCCCTTGATCTGGAGCTTGACGAGACCCGAAACTTCCTTGGCCATTGTTCCTGTTTTATGTCCTGCTGACGTACGCCCTGCGGCGGACTCGGACGGTTATGCTCTGTTCAGACCTCCTTCTCCACCTGCATGAAGCTCAGTTCGAGCGGGGTACGCCTTCCGAAGATCTTCACCATCACCTTCAACTTCTTCTTCTCCTCGTTGATCTCCTCGATCACGCCATTGAACCCGTTGAAGGGCCCGTCGATCACCTTCACACCCTCGCCCACATGGTAGGGGTTGTGGTTGGTGGCATCGGCATCGGCCAGTTCATCCACGGTGCCCAGGATCCTGTTCACTTCGCTCTGGCGCAGGGGCACGGGCTCGCCGCCTTTCTCGGCGCCAAGGAAGCCGATCACGTTCGGGAGGTTCTTGATGCTGTGGGCGATCTCGCCGGTGAGGTCGGCCTCCATGAGCACGTAGCCGGGGAAGAAATTGCGCTCCTTGCTCACCTTTTTGCCGTCGCGGATCTGGAAGAACTTCTCCATGGGGATGAGCACCTGAGAAACGTGGGTGCCCATGTTGGTGCGCGACAGTTCCAGATCGATCAATTCCTTGACCTTCTTCTCCTTGCCGCTGATGGCCCGGATGACATACCACTTCTTGGTGCCGACCGCCGTCATCAGGTGAGCATTTTGTAGATGAAGCCGAGTATGCCTTTCCAGACGCCGGTATCACCCGCGCCCATGTTCTGCACGCCAAAGACGTAGTCCATGACGAAGATGATGCCCGACACGATGAGGGCCGCCACAAGCACCACGATGGCGCTGCTCTGGAGTTCCTTCCAAGTGGGCCATGACACCTTGTGGACGAGTTCGGTGTAGCTCTCGGTGAGATATGTCTTGAAGCTGGCCACGAGTTCTGGTTTCTTGGGCACGGGTGGCAGGAATCGAACCCGCAGCCTACGGTTTTGGAGACCGTCGCTCTACCAATTGAGCTACACCCGTTCGTTCGTACTGTGGTTCTCCGGGGCGGCGAGGGCCGCCCACCGAAAGGCGGACGGCCCTGCTGACCTTGGTGCTATGCTTACTTGATGATCTCGGTCACCTGGCCGGCACCCACGGTACGGCCACCCTCGCGGATGGCGAAACGCAGGCCCTTGTCCATGGCGATGGGTACGATCAGTTTCACGCTGATGGTCACGTTGTCACCGGGCATGATCATTTCACGGCCGGCCTCCATCGTGATCTCGCCCGTCACATCCGTGGTGCGGAAGTAGAACTGGGGGCGATACTTGTTGTGGAACGGGGTGTGGCGGCCACCTTCCTCCTTCTTCAGCACGTAGATCTCGGCCTTGAATTCGGTGTGCGGGGTGATACTGCCCGGGGCGGCGATCACCATGCCACGACGGATCTGGGTCTTTTCGATGCCACGCAGGAGCAGACCCACGTTGTCACCGGCCTCGCCGCGGTCCAGCAGCTTGCGGAACATCTCCACACCCGTGCAGGTGCTGTTCATCTTCTCCTCCTGCATGCCGATGATCTCCACGTTGTCGCCGGTCTTCACCACGCCGGTCTCGATGCGGCCGGTGGCCACGGTACCGCGGCCGGTGATGGAGAACACGTCCTCCACGCTCATCAGGAAGGGCTTGTCCACCTCGCGGGGGGGAACAGGGATCCAAGTGTCCACGGCACCCATCAGTTCCATGATCGTGTCCACCCACTTGGGCTCGCCATTGAGGCCGCCCAGGGCACTGCCGCGGATCACGGGGGTGTTGTCGCCGTCATACTCATAGAAGCTGAGCAGCTCGCGGATCTCCATTTCCACGAGGTCCAACAGCTCGGGATCGTCCACCATGTCCACCTTGTTCATGAACACCACGATCTTGGGCACGCCCACCTGGCGGCCCAGCAGGATGTGCTCGCGGGTCTGGGGCATGGGTCCGTCGGTGGCGGCCACCACCAGGATGGCGCCGTCCATCTGGGCGGCACCGGTCACCATGTTCTTCACATAGTCGGCGTGGCCCGGGCAGTCCACGTGCGCGTAGTGGCGCGCCTCGGTCTGGTACTCCACGTGGGCGGTGTTGATGGTGATGCCACGCTCTTTCTCCTCGGGTGCGTTGTCGATGGAGTCGAAGCTGCGCATCTCGGACAGGCCTTTGTCGGCCAGGACCTTGGTGATGGCCGCGGTCAACGTGGTCTTGCCATGGTCAACGTGACCGATGGTGCCGATGTTGACGTGCGGCTTGGTGCGTTGAAAAGTCTCCTTTGCCATTGTCGTTCGGTCGTTGGTTGTTGTTCGATGTATCCGTTCTTCGGTCGTTGTACAGGGCCTGGTGTCAACTGGTCGGTCGCAAATGATCGCGTGGAGCCTTTGACGGGAATTGAACCCGTGACCTCTTCCTTACCAAGGAAGTGCTCTACCTCTGAGCTACAAAGGCTTGGTCACCAGGAGGCGGACCTCCTTGGGTGAGGCGCCCATGCCAAGGGCGCCGTAGAGCGGGAGACGAGACTCGAACCCGCGACATTCAGCTTGGAAGGCTGATGCTCTACCAACTGAGCTACTCCCGCTTGAAGGGACCGGTGAAGTGCTGACCCGTCCAGCCCGTGACCCCTGGCTATCAGCTTCGGGGCTATCGGGGGTCGGCTCCGAGATGATGGTGGGGAGAGCAGGATTCGAACCTACGAAGTCGTAAGACAGCAGATTTACAGTCTGCCCCCGTTGGCCACTTGGGTATCTCCCCATGCTATGGCTCTCGGAGCCAATGGAGGGACTCGAACCCACGACCGGCTGATTACAAATCAGCTGCTCTACCAGCTGAGCTACATTGGCCTGTACAACAAGGGAAAGAACGCGCCTTTCACCCCCTTCGGGAGAACGAACCCCCCGAATTGGGCCTGCAAATGTAGCAAGAAACCGTTCGCTACCAAACAGTCGAAGCACGCCAGAAGGAAGACCGGGAGGCACGTCGGCCACAGGGTTTGGAACCACCCCTGACCATACCGGGTATGGCCTCGCATGGAACCCGCCGCGCCGGCCGGTCGGCCCTCACCCACCACCCCGGGGATGGGCCTGGGCGTGGACCTTGCGCAGCTTCTCCACCGTGTTGTGCGTGTACACCTGGGTGGCGGCCAGACCGGCATGCCCCAACAGCTCCTTCACGGCATTGAGATCGGCGCCATGCTCCAACATATGGGTGGCGAAGGTGTGCCGAAGCACATGGGGGCTTCTCCGCGATTGCGGAGTGACCAGGCCCAGATACCTCGCCACGATCCGTTGCACGGCACGCCGCGAAAGGGGCTTGCCATGCTCGTTCAACAGCAAGGGGCTTCCCTGCCCGGCACCGGTTTCGGCCCCACTCCGCACAGCCAGGTAGCCAGCGAGCCGATCGACCAATTCATCGCCCAGGGGTATGATCCGTTCCTTGTTCCGCTTGCCCAAGACCCGCAGGGTGCGTGCGGCCAGATCGACATCCTGCCCTTTCAGCCCGAGCAGTTCGGCCAAGCGCATCCCTGTTCCATACAACAGTTCCAATACCAGCCGGTGCAGGCGGCCTTGGTACCCCTCCGGCCAGATCGCGGGATCGAACAGTTCGTCCATGCGTCTTTCCTCCACGAATTCCGGGAGGCGCTTGGGCGTCTTGGGCGGATCGAGCAGGGCGGTGGGTTCGTTGCCTATGCATCCGGTGAGCCTGGCGAAACGGAAGAACCCCCGCAGGGAGCTGAGCTTCCGGTTGACGCTGCGCGGACCCGTCCCACCCTCCATCAGCGACATCATCCACGCACGCACCATCGGACCGGTGGCCATCTCGGGCTGGTCAAGGCCCTGGGCGGCCAGGAAGGAGGCGAATTGCCCGAGGTCCCGGCGATAGGCCGCCACGGTCAAAGGACTGGCGCGCCGCTCGAAAGCCAGGTGGTCCAGGTAGCGACCGATGAGCATGGAAGCAAAAAAGGCGAAAAGTCCGGTGGACCCTTCGCCTTGAGGACGTGAAGATCGCAGGGTCTATTGTTCCTGCGAGTAGGTCTTGAGCTTGTAGGCCGCCCGGATGATCTCCTTGCGACGTGCCACGGAAGGCTTGGTGAAGGCCTGGCGCCTGCGCAACTGGCGCATGGTGCCGGTGCGCTCGAACTTCTTCTTGAACTTCTTGAGCGCCTTGTCGATGCTCTCGCCTTCCTTGACCGGGATGATCAGCATGTTGTTTTCTCTATCGGGGCGGCAAATATAGCGCGATGATCGAAAGTCGCAAACGATGCCATGGGTCGGCCTTGGGCCCGTACGGTGCTCATCCCCGCAGGATGTCCCGGCCGATGACCAGCTTCTGGATCTCGCTGGTCCCCTCCCCGATCGTGCAAAGCTTGCTGTCGCGGTAGAATTTCTCCACGGGGAAGTCCTTGGTGTAGCCATAGCCGCCATGGATCTGCACCGCTTCATTGCTGGCCCACACGGCCACCTCGCTGGCGTAATACTTGGCCATGGCACTCTCCTTGGTCATCTTCTTCCCCCTGTTCTTCAGATCGGCCGCCTGCAGGGTGAGGAGTTCGGCGGCCTCGATGCGGGTGGCCATGTCAGCCAGCTTGAAAGCGATGGCCTGGAAGTTGGCAATGGGCTGGCCGAATTGTTCACGCTCCCTGGCATACTTCACACTGGCCTCGAAAGCGCCCCTGGCGATGCCCAGACTGAGGGCGGCGATGCTGATGCGCCCCCCGTCGAGAACCTTCATGGCCTGCTGGAATCCCTCGCCCACCTGTCCCAGAATGTTCTCCTCGGGCACCCGGCAGTCCTCGAAGATCACCTCGGCGGTCTCGCTGGCGCGCATGCCCAGCTTGTTCTCCTTCTTGCCCGCCTTCAATCCCGGTGTGCCCCGCTCGATCACGAAGGCGGTCATGCCCTTGCTGTCCAGTAATTCACCCGTACGCACGATGGCCACCACCACATCCCCGGTGATCCCATGGGTGATCCAGCACTTGGTGCCATTGAGCACCCATGCATCGCCATCCTTCCGCGCGGTGCATTTCATGCGCATGGCATCGCTACCGGTGTTGGGCTCGGTCAAGGCCCAGGCACCGATCCATTGGCCGGACGCGAGTTTGGGCAGCCACCGACGTTTCTGCTCCGCGTTGCCGAACTGGAGGATATGGCCGGTGCAGAGACTGTTGTGCGCCGCCACGCTCAGGCCCACGCTGCCACAGATCCGGGCCACCTCCACAATGGTGGAGATGTACTCGAAATAGCCCAGGCCTGCACCTCCATACTCCTCCGGCACCAACACACCCAGCATGCCGGCGGGACCGAAATGCTCCCGGAACAACTCCACGGGGAAGTGCTGGCGCTCGTCCCAATCCATCAAATGGGGGCGCAATTCACGCTCACAGAGGTCGCGCACGGCCTGCGCGATCATGTTCTGGCTTTCGGTGGTGGTGAACTCCATGGTCAATAGGTCTTCAGGGCAACGACCCTGGCGTTGTAAGGTTCGAGTTTGCGCAGGCCCCCGAGAAAAGCCAGTTCGATGAGGAACGAGAATCCCGCGATGTGCCCACCCTGCCGCAGCACGAGTTCAGCGGCGGCCGCGGCCGTGCCACCGGTGGCGAGCAGGTCGTCATGTACCAGCACCCGCATGCCGGGCCGCACGCTGTCCACATGCATCTCCACTTCCGCACTGCCATACTCCAGGTCGTACTTGTAGGACACGGTCTTCCATGGGAGCTTGCCCTTCTTGCGCACGGTGAGGAATGGCACACCCAGCGCGAGCGCCAGCGGCATGCCGAAAAGGAAGCCCCGGCTTTCGATGCCGGCGATCGCGTCCACCGGCACATCCTGCAGGCGTTCCCGGAATCCCTCGGTGATGGCCCGGCAAAGGAGCGGGTCCTCCAGCACGGGGGTGATGTCGCGGAAGAGCACGCCCGGCTTGGGGAAATCGGGTACCGCGCGGATGGCGGCCTCGAGGCGTTCTTGCAAGGCGGTCACTCCACGCTGAGGTAGGGCGCAAGTTTACGGAAGGCGTCCTCATCGATCAGGTGGCAACCGCGAATGTCGGCCACCTCGCGGAAGGGTCCGTGCTGCTGCCGGTACGCGATCAGGGGTTTGGCCAGTTTCCAGCGCGCGTACGGATGTTCCGCCAACTCCTCCACCGTGCAGGTGTTGATCGCGATGCGCCGCACACTCAGGCTGTCCACCACAAGCAGTTCGCGCACACGATCCAAAGCATCTGGTTTGTCCTTCAGCACATATACCTCGCCCAGTTGGTCCAATGAGACGAAGCCTCCCAACATGTCGCGATAGCGAAGGATGCCCCTGGCGAAGGACGGCCCGATCCCAGGCAGGGCCACCAATTCCGCGCTGTCCGCCGCGTTCACTTCCACTTTTCGCCATGCCGGGCGATCGGCCCTAGGGCGCACCACACGCTCCGCCTTCGTTTCCCGATCACCCGGTGATCCGCGCGCCATGCGATCGTACCGGGGTGTGCGGGATAGGCTGTCCGGCAGCAGGATGAAGGACTCTAGCCGCTCGTATTGGCCTGGCCGCAGGCTGTACAGTTTGGCCACATCTCCCTTCACCCGAAAACGCCCGCCCTTGGACATGTATCGTTCGATACCATCCACCTGGCGCGTGGTGAATCCCAGTGCGATCCATTCACCCCTGGAAATGGTGTTCGGGTCGAATGGGAATGGTTCGGCGAACGAAGTATCCGGAACGGATGCGGCATGACGTTCGGCGGCCCAGCTTCGCATCTCATCCATCAGCGGACCCAGATCGGGTTGTTTGGGACGAATGACCCATTGCTCGAACACCACCCAGATGCTGAGCAGGACCAGCAACAGCATCATCAGCAGGAAGCCCCTGCGTTCACCGCTGTGCAGGGAAAGAAGATCGTTGATCTGTTCCCTGAGGGGTTTCAAGGGGCCGGACATACGCATGCCTTCTGGTGGACCCCGGAAACGTCCGATCCGAAGATAGGCGGTCCGCGCATGCGACAGCGGCATCGGACCAGCCGGGAAGATCATAGTTTTACCTCCCACCCCAGCCCCTTCCCTACCCATGCGGATCCTGCTCCTACCGGCCACCCTCCTGCACTCCCTCATGTTGTCGGCCCAGGACGGACCCGGGTTGGATGAACGCATCGATCAGGCCTTTGGCCAGGCCACCGGCTGGTTCGTCCGCTTGATCTTCTACCAGTTCGAGGTGGGTGGGGTGATGATCCCCTGGGTGCTATTCCCACTGATCCTGGGCGCGACTTTCTTCACCATCTACTTCCGGGCACCGGGCATCCGGCTTTTCCGCGTGGCGGTGAACACGGTGCGGGGCAAGTATGAACGTGTGAAACAGCTCCCTGCGGACCTGAACATTGTGGAGGGCGACGTACCGGACACGATCCGCATTGAGAGCAGCGAGGGCGAGGTGAACCATTTCCAGGCGCTGACGGCGGCTTTGAGCGCCACGGTGGGCCTGGGCAACATCGCCGGCGTGGCGGTGGCCGTCACCGTGGGTGGGCCGGGCGCCACCTTCTGGATGATCCTGGCAGGCCTGCTGGGCATGTCGTCCAAGTTCGTTGAATGCACTTTGGGCGTGTCCTTCCGCGAAGTGGACGCCACGGGCAAGGTCTATGGCGGCCCCATGTACTACCTCTCCAAAGGCCTCGCGCAACGCGGCATGGCGAACCTGGGCAAGGTGCTGGCGGTGGTCTTCGCCGTGATGTGCGTGGGAGGATCCTTCGGCGGTGGCAACATGTTCCAGGTGAACCAGGCCGCGAGCATCTTTCTCGGCCGCATGGGCATGCAGGCCGGTCATGCGGGCACGGTGTTCGGCGTCATCATGGCCGTGCTGGTGGGCATCGTCATCATCGGTGGCATCCGCCGGATCGCCACGGTCACCGAAAAGATCGTCCCCTTCATGGCGGTGCTCTATGTCGGTGCGGCGGCGATCATCATCTACATGAACGCGCAATACGTGCCTGCGGCTTTCACGGCCATCATCCAGGGTGCCTTCGCGCCGGTGGCCATCGCCGGCGGCTTCCTGGGCGTGCTGGTGCAGGGCTTCCGCAGGGCGGCCTTCAGCAATGAGGCGGGCATCGGCTCGGCGGCCATCGCCCACTCGGCGGTGAAGACCAAGCACCCGGCCAGCGAGGGCATCGTGGCGCTGCTGGAGCCCTTCATCGACACGGTGGTGATCTGCACCATGACCGCCCTGGTGATCGTGATCTACAACGTGCAGGGCTTCTTCCCATACGGCGCCGCCGATGGTGCGGCGGTCTTCAGCGACGGCCGCGCGCTCACCGGTGTGGACCTCACCACGCACATCTTCGAGAGCGCCATCCCCAATTTCTCCTACGTGCTCACCGTGGCCGTGGTGCTTTTCGCCTTCTCCACCATGATCAGCTGGTCGTACTACGGCCTGCAGGCATGGACCTACCTCTTCGGCAAGAGCATGCGTTCGGCGAATCTGTACAAGCTGCTCTTCTGCGTGTTCGTGGTGGTGGGCGCGGCGTCCAACATGGGCAGCGTGCTGGATTTCAGCGACGCCATGATCTTCGCCATGATGGTGCCCAACATGATCGGCCTGGTCATCCTCTACCCGGTGGTGAAGGACAAGTTGACCGAGTACCTGGGGTCGATCAAGGTGAAGAAGGGGTGACTGTTCAAGGACTGGGCGATCGGAGGTTGCTCGCGGGTCGGGGGATCCGCTGGTCCAACTGACCGGATACCACGGCGAGACCTTCCTCGAAAGAACGAGGCGCGTAGCCCAGCACGCGACGGGCCTTGTCCAGTACGAAGCCCGTCCTGGGTGGGCGTTTGGCGGGTTGGCCCAGCGAGTCACTCTTGATGGCCGTCACCACCGAGGTGTCCAGGCCGAAGAAGGTACCCACACGCCGCACCAGTTCCAGAATGCTCATCCCATCGGGGCCGCTGAGGTGGAAGATGCCGGTGGCATGCCGCTTCGCGATCCGGATGCATCCGTCGGCCAGATCCTCGGCCAGCGTGGGCATGCGCCACTGGTCGTCCACCACGCGGATGGGTTCACCTTTTTCCAATGCGCCCTTGGCCCAGAGCACCACATTGCTTCGGCTGAGCCCGGGCGCCACGCCATACACGATGATGGTGCGCACGATGGCCCACTTCTCCAGCCCGGCTTCCATCACCAGCCGTTCACTGTCCAGTTTGCTGCGGCCGTAGACGCTGAGCGGGGCGGGTTCGTCCTCCTCGCGGTAGGGACCGGCCTCACCATCGAAGATGAAGTCCGTGCTGAGGTGGATGAAGTGGCTGCCACAGCGCTTGGCCGCGTCCACCAAGTGTTTCGTGGCGGTGACATTCTGCGCCTGGCATGCGGCGGGGTCCAATTCACAAGCATCCACATTGGTCATGGCGGCGGTGTGGACCACCACCTCCGGCTTCACACCACCGAATACGGCATCCACTTCGGACCGCACGGTGATGTCCATGCTCCGGTAGCGGTCGCCCAAGGGTTCCGGGCTGCGGTCAGCGCCGCGGCTGGTCGCGGTGAGCTCCACTTCCGGGTCATTCCGCAAGGCGGCCACGAGTTTCTGGCCCAACAGGCCGTTGCTGCCGGTGATCAGGATGCGCATGGCGGCGAAGCTATCGCCAGCGGGCCATAACCCGTTCCAGCCCACGGAAGCGTAAAGACTACAAGTCCCAAACGGTACTCCGCCGGCTGAAAGGATGCTTGATGCGCTCCTTGTGCTGGAGCACGAAAGCCATGACCAGGTAGACCACCAGATGCAGGCCCGCCGTGACAAAGCTGAGGTAGATGAAGCTGAGGCGCACCTGCTCGGTCTTCACGTTGAGCTTCTGGGCCCACCACTCGCAAACCCCGAAAGCTTGGCGCTCGAACCAGGTTTTGATGTGATCGATCATGTGCTGGCGTTGTTGGTCCAATGGGGGCTTGGAGAACGAAGGTTGGGGATCTTCCGAAACATTCAACCTCCAACCGAACTTCCACTCCCCTTGACGGTACCCCGCAGCAGTTGGTTGCCGATACCGCAAGATAAACAGCGCCGTGGGGCGCAATAGCTGTTCTTCAGTTCCAACAGGGCTTGTCCTCTTCCCGCCGAGTCCGCCGGCAGGCCAAGGGAACCCCAACCATCGAGCAGGCTGTTCCTTTCCGCGGGAAGCTGTTCCAGCAGGCGCAGCGCGCGATCGCGGTACGCTGAACGCCCCAGCAGGCCGCCCAAGGCGAATAGCGCTGGCACCACCGCGTTGATGATGAGATGATCGGTGCCGATGCGACCCAAGCGTTTGGGCTGTGGTGTGCTTGGTCTGTCGAACTGGTAGTGGTCGGTCCAGTAAGGACTGGCCAGCAACTCCAAGTGTTGCCGCAACAATAGAGCGTCGTCCTGTTCCAGCAGTTCCGAGAAGGTGCCGTCGCAGCGCATGAGCAATTGGGCCAATTGTGCGATGCGCACAGTGGGAAAATTGACCGGCCGCATGCGCGCGAACTTCCAAGCCGCCACCGGTGCGGGACGCAGGCCGTGCATGTGCGCCAGAAGAACATGTTCCTCCTGCAAGCGGCGTGGGAAGGCATCCACGAAGTCCACCTGCAGCATGCCGGCCTGGCCGAAGAGCAGGGCCTCCGTGCGCATGGCATCATCGCGGTACTTGAGCAGCACCTTCAGGGGCAGGGCGTGGGCCAGCATGCCGAAGGGTTCGGCGTTCACCTTCAGACCGAAGGCTCGGGCGAGCAGGTGGTACACGGTCTCTGCCGGGTCTTGGCCCAATTGTCGGAACAGGTCTTCCACATGGGCGGTCTTGCGCTCCAAACGTTCGACCAGGACACGCTCCAGCCAGGCACTGGTGCGCATGGGTTCGGCCCGGTCCAAC
Source organism: Flavobacteriales bacterium (assembly GCA_026129465.1). Taxonomy (NCBI): domain Bacteria; kingdom Pseudomonadati; phylum Bacteroidota; class Flavobacteriia; order Flavobacteriales; species Flavobacteriales bacterium. The sequence goes on along the minus strand of JAHCIA010000001.1, from coordinate 3,662,808 downwards.
AGCCGGGCACAGGGAACGAACGCCTGGCCGCGCATCAACTCCAGATGCAACGAGATGCTGTCCGTTGAGATGCGGGTAAGAAGTTCCACAGTGGGCGGCACATGGCCGCGAACCGTGTGCACCTCAGCGTCATGCGTATAGACCACATGCAGCACCACGTTCTCGTAGGCCGCGTCATGCTGGTGGCCATGGGCGTTCCAATCGCTGGTACGCGGATGCACCTCCACATTGCCCGCCCACAACTGGTCTTCGATCCGCACCAGGGCGCCTTCGAGGTCGGGGCCGCTGTGATGCTGGATACGGCCAGGCCGGATCACTTCCACCGGGCGTCCGTCGGTGGTGCGCAGCGCATGGGTGTCGTACAGACCCTGCTCCCAGATGAATTGCAGCAGGTCCTCGCCATAGGGGAAGGCGGGGTCAAGCAGTAGATCGTGGAATTGACCACGGGTGCCGCGGAGATATGCCAGTGGCATCGTGTTCCGCTGGCGATCCACTGAGGCTTGATGGGGCATGGCGCTTCCCGATGACGATCATTCCGTCGATCCGGAGACGCATAATATAGTGCGGCTTTCAGTGGACGGCTGGCGGCGCTTGCGATACGATCCGGCTGGCCATGGCCCGTTGCAGCACGCGGGCAGCTTCACGCGCGGCGGGGATCGCCTCCTCCCCTTTTCCCGCGTACAGGATGCCCCGGCTGCTGTTGATGAGCAATCCACCTTCACCGGTCATGCCGGCATCCAGGACCGCATCCAAGTCCCCGCCTTGGGCACCCACACCAGGCACCAGGAAGAAGTGCCGTGGTGCCGATCGGCGTGCTTCAGCCAGCGTATCAGGCCGGGTCGCCCCCACCACGAACATCAGTTCATCCGGCGTGCCCCACTCCGCGGACCGGCGCATGACCACCTCGAAGAATCGCCGTTCCCCGTCGGCCTTGAGGAACTGGAAATCCTCGGCGCCCGGATTGCTGGTGACCCCCAGCACGATGCCCCATTTGCCCGGCCTGCCCATGAAGGGCGCAATGGAGTCGCGGCCCATGTAAGGCGAAAGGGTCACGGCGTCCACCTCCAGGCGATCGAAAAAGGCCTCGGCGTATTTGCGGGCGGTGTTGCCTATGTCGCCGCGCTTGGCATCGGCGATGATGAAAAGATCCCCCTTGCTGCGGATGTACGCGATGGTGGCCTCCAGGTCGAGCCAACCCTGGTCGCCGAGGGCTTCATAGAAGGCGAGGTTCAGCTTGTAGGCCACGGCCAGGTCATGTGTCACTTCCACGATGGCCTCGTTGTAGGCACGTACCGGATGGCTTTCGTGCCGGAAATGCTCTGGGACGAGGTGCTCCTCGGTGTCGAGCCCCACGCAAAGCAGGCTCTTCTTGCGGCGGATGATGGCGACGAGCTCGGAACGGGTCATGCGGGGCAAAGGTCGGAAGGAAGACCGCAGAGGTGCAGGGGCACATGGAACAAGGATCGACCCAGGGCCGGGACCACGACCCGTGTCCATGATGGCCCGGCCTATCGATCCACCCTGTGCCCGCCGCGACTCCGGGCCCCTGTCTGCCGACAGGCAGGTCCGTGGTATTCGAACCTCAGATACCCGCCTCGGCTTTCAACTTCTCCGTGCGTTCGGCCAATTGCAGCGCATCGATGATGTCCTGCAGGTCGCCGTTCAGGATCTCCGGCAGGTTGTGCACGGTGAGCTCGATGCGATGGTCGGTGACGCGGCTCTGGGGGAAATTGTAGGTGCGGATCTTGGCGCTGCGGTCGCCGCTGCTCACCTGGCTGCGCCGCTGGGCGGCCACGGCGGCCTCCTGGGTGCGCACTTTCTCCTCATAGAGCTTGGTGCGCAGCATGTCCATGGCCTTCATCCGGTTGCCGAGCTGGCTGCGCTCTGTCTGGCACATCACCACGGTTCCTGTGGGGATGTGCGTCAGACGCACCTTGGTCTCCACCTTGTTCACGTTCTGCCCACCGGCGCCACCGCTGCGTGCGGTCTCCATCCTCACGTCGCTCTCCCGCAGGTCCACGTCGGTCTCCTCCGCCTGGGGCAGCACGTTCACCGTGGCGGCGCTGGTATGGATGCGTCCCTGGGCCTCGGTGGCGGGCACACGCTGCACGCGGTGCACACCGGCCTCGAATTTCAAGGTGCCATAGGCGCCTTCGCCGATCACGTTGAAGACCACTTCCTTGTAGCCGCCCACGGTGCCTTCGCTCACGTCGGCCACCTCCACCTTCCAGCCACGGCCTTCGCAGTAACGGGTGTACATCTTGTAGAGGTCGCCCGCGAACAGGCTGGCCTCATCGCCACCGGTGCCCGCGCGCAATTCCACGGTGCAATTGCGCGCATCATTGGGGTCCTTGGGCACCAGCATCAGGCGCACCTCCTCCTCCATGGCCGCGATGGCCTCCCGGCTGGCATCGCGCTCCGCACGGGCCATTTCGAGCATATCGGGATCCTTCTCCGTGCGCAACATCTCCTCGGCCCCGGCCAGGTCGTCGTGCAGGCGCTTGAAGCGGAGGAAAGCTTGTTCGATGGACTCCAGGTCGCGGTAGCTGCGGTTGAGCTCCACGAACCTCTTCTGGTCCGAGATCACTGCCGGGTCGGCGAGCTGCTTGCCGATCTCGGTGCGGCGGTCCGCAAGGGAGGAGAGCTTGGCGAGGAGGTCGGACATGGTGGAGGAGGACACCGAGGTGCGGAGGCGCGGAGAACAGCGGTGTGGTTCAGGAATACATATAGGTACCGTGTTCGCTGCGCAGGACCACCTCTTTCGCGGGGGCCGGTTCCACACGGCCGATGACCTTGGCGGCGATGCCGAAGGACCCGCTGATGGCGATGATCTCCGCGGCGCGTTGCTCCGGTACATAGAACTCCATACGGTGGCCCATGTTGAAGACCTTGTACATCTCCTCCCAGGTGGTGCCACTCATGCGTTGGATGGCGGCGAACAGCGGAGGGGCCGGGAAGAGATCATCCTTGATGACCCGCAGCCCTTCGATGAAGTGCAGCACCTTGGTCTGGGCGCCGCCGCTGCAGTGCACCAGGCCATGGATGTCCCGCCGCATGACCTCCAGCACCTGCTTCACCACGGGCGCGTACGTGCGTGTGGGTGAGAGGACGGCCTGGCCGAAGTTCAATGGTGTCCCTGCCAACTGGTCGGTAAGCAGCACCTGGCCACTGTATACAAGGTCATCAGGCGTACCCGGATCGAAGGTCTCCGGGTACTTGGTGGCCAGCGCCTTCGAGAAGACATCGTGCCGGGCGCTGGTGAGGCCGTTGCTGCCCATGCCGGCGTTGAAATGGTCCTCATAGGAGGCCTGTCCATCGCTGGCCAGCGCCACGATCACGTCACCCGCCCGGATGCGTGCGTTGTCGATCACCTCGTCGCGCTTCATGCGCGCCACCACGGTGCTGTCCACGATCACGGTGCGCACCAGGTCGCCCACATCGGCGGTCTCACCGCCTGTGCTGCGGATGCCGATGCCCAGGGATCGCATCTTTTCCAGAAAGCGCTCCGTGCCTTCGATCAGGGCGCCAATGACTTCACCGGGAATGAGCCGCTTGTTGCGCCCGATAGTGCTGCTGAGCAGGATGCCATCGGTGAGGCCCACGCAGAGCAGGTCATCGAGGTTCATCACCACGGCATCCTGCGCGATGCCGTGCCAAACGCCGAGGTCGCCGGTCTCTTTCCAATAGGCATAGGCCAATGAACTCTTGGTGCCGGCACCGTCCGCATGCATCACGATGCAATGGGCATCGCTTCCCGTCAGCGTATCGGGCACCACTTTGCAGAAGGCCTTCGGGAAGAGCCCCTTGTCCAGCGAGGCGATGGCCTTGTGGACATCCTCCTTGCTGGCGGAAACACCACGTTGGTCGTAGCGGCTGGCCATGGAGCGGGGGAAAAAGAAGAAGCATCCCGGGAGGGGATGCTTCTTCTCCTGGGTCAAGGTCTAATTGTTCGGTGCGGCCCCATTGTTCTCCTTGGGCACGTGATCCCAGCTGAGCACCTTCATGTCGGTGCGGCGGTTCAACTGGTGCGCGGCCTCCTTCTCCTCCTTGGTGGCCATCTTGTTGATCTGGTCCATGGTGATGCGGGGCTCATCGGCACCACGGCCCACGGGCACCAGGCGCGCCGGATCGACGCCCAGGGTCACCAGGTAATTCACGCAGCTCTGGGCGCGCAGTTGGCTCAGTTCCTTGTTGCCGCCCTTGTAGGTGCGCGTGGGGCGGGCGTCGGTGTGCGAACGCAGTTCCACCACCAAGGTGGGGTTGTCGATCAGTGTCTGGTAGGCCACCTGCAGGGAGTCCTTGCTGGCGTCGAGCAGGGCGAATTTGTCGGTCTCATACAGGATCGTGGGCAGCAACACCACGCCACCCACCACGGCGGGTTGCAGGAAATACTCCTTGACGAAGGTGGTGCTCTCGGTGAGGCCCACGGTGGTGATCTGGTCCTTCACCACCAGGTAGCCTTCCTTCTCGGCCAGGATGCTGTAGCTGGTGTTCTCCTTGATGAAGCGGTCCTTGCCGCTCTCGGCGAAGGCGAAGCCGCCGTTGTCGTCGGTGAGGGCGCTGAAATTGCTGCCATCGGTGCCCACCACGCTGATCTTGGTGCCGGCCAGGGGCTGACCCGTGCTCTTGTCATAGGCGGTTCCCTGCAGGGCGAAGACCATGTCGGGCATGTTGAAGCGCCAGATGTCATCCATGCCTTTGCCGCCCGGACGATTGCTGGTGAAGAAGCCGCGGTCGTTCTCTCCGTCGAAGATGATGGCGAAGTCGTCCCAGGCGCTGTTGATCGGGGCCTTCAGGTTCTCCACCTGCCCCCACTGCATGTCGCCGGTGGGTTCAGCGCGGTAAATGTCCAATCCGCCCATACCGGAGTAGCCGTTGCTGGCGAAGTAGAGGCTGCCGTCGTGGCGAATGAAGGGGAAGAGTTCGTCGCGGTTGGTGTTGATATCGGCACCCAGGTTCACGGGCTGGCCCACGGGCTTGCCCTCGGCGCTGAGCTTCACCGCATAGAGGTCGCGCCCACCGCGGCGACCTTTCACATCCATGTTGCCGGCAAAGACCATATAGGCGTCGTTGGGGCCTAGGGCCGGGTGGCCCACGGTGGTGGTGTCATCCTTGCCAGCGCCGGCCTTCAAGGGGAGCATCTCGGGTTCGCTGAAGTTGTTGCCCACCTTCTTGCTCATCCAGATGTCACACCCATAGACCTTCTTCTTTTCCATGGGGCACCGGGTGAAGTACATGATGGTGCGCTTGCTGTTGAAGATGGGGGCGCCCTCGTTGCCGGGGGTGTTGATGAAACTGGGCAGCTTCACCGGCTCGCTCCACTTGCCCAGGCGATCGCGCGTGCTGGAGAAGAGGTCGGAGAAATTCTCCCCGGTGATCTGGTCGGTCTCGGTGCCCGTGGCGGCCTGCCGTGTGCTGGAGAAGACCACGGATTCGTTCTTCTTGTCAGCGAACCCTGGCGAGAAGTCCATCTGCGGCGTGTTGAGCAGCACTTCAGGCGACACGTCATAGCGCGTGGGGCTGTCCTTCCACTTCTGGGCCATCTGGGAGGCGGCGATGCCGGCGTCCGCGCGGACGTCGCCCGGGCGCTTCTCCTTGTAGCGGTTGAAGGCCGCGATGGCTTCCGCGTACTTGCCCTGTTGCTTGAGCGATTCGCCGATCCAGTAGTAGGTGATGGGGTCGGCATACTGGGCCTTGTTGGCCTTGTCGTACCACACCTCGGCCTGCTGCATGTCGCCGAGCATGCGGTAGCTCTCGGCCACCTTGAAGATCAGTTCGGCCTTGGTACTGGCCTTCTTCTCCACGGTGTAGGCCTTCTTGTAGAGCTCTATGGCGTTGAAGTAGAAGCCCTTGCCATAGGCATCATCGGCCTCTTCTGCGAGTTTGCCCTGCGCCATCAGGGTGGTGGGGAACGACAGGCCAATGGCCAGGACCGCCAAAAGGATGCGTGTGATCATCGTGTGTGGTTCGTGAGTCCGTATGGAGCCGGGCGAAGATAAGCAGATCCCGGAACGGCGAACGCCGGGCGAACCGCCCGGCGTTCCACCATTGATCGTGGGGTCCCCGATCCGCTCATCGCGTGAAGAGCAACTCGCGCATCTTGGGCAATGGCCAGAGTTCGTCGTCCACCAGCAGCTCCAACTTGTCGCTCTGGTAGCGGATCCGGTCCAGGAAGGGCTTCACCTCATCGCAATAGGCGATGGCCTTGTGCCGTGGGTCGTCGACCTTGTTCGCCTTCTTGCGGGCCTCCACCATGTCGTGCACCAGACCCATGATGGCCGCGATGCGCTCGCTGATCTCCTCGATCAGGGCCAGTTGGACAGCGGTGGCCTTCTTCACCTTGTCGGCCGGCAGCACATCCTTCAGGCCGCGAACATTCTCCAGCAGACGGTTCTGGTAGGCGATGGCCACGGGCACGATGTGGTTCTTGGCCAGGTCGCCCGCCACACGGCTTTCGATCTGGATCTTCAGTGTGTAGTTGTGCAGCCCGATCTCGTGGCGCGCCTCGGCCTCCACCGGGCTGAGCACGCCCATGCGCTGGAACAGGTCCTGGGTCTCCTTGCGGGTCCACACGTCCAAGGCACGCGGGGTGTCCTTGATGTTGCTCAATCCCCGGGCGGCGGCCTCCTTCACCCATTCCTCACCGTAGCCGTTGCCCTCGAAACGGATGGCCTTGCTCCGGGCGATCACATCGCGCAGTACGCGCAGGATGGCCTCATCTTTCTTGGTGCCCTTGGCGATGAGACCCTCCACCTCCTGGTGGAAGGAGATCAGCTGGGCGGCCACGATGGTGTTGAGCACGGTCATGGGGCCTGCGCAATTGGCGCTGCTGCCCACCGCGCGGAACTCGAACTTGTTGCCCGTGAAGGCGAAGGGGCTGGTGCGGTTGCGGTCCGTATTGTCCAACAGCACGGCGGGGATGCGGCCGATGTCCAGCTTCAGTTCCGTCTTCAACTCGGGACTCATCCTGCTCTTCACGTTCCGCTCCAGTTCGTCCAGCAATTTGGAGAGGTGCTCACCGATGAAGACGCTGATGATCGCCGGGGGCGCCTCGTTGGCACCCAGGCGATGATCGTTGCCGGCACTGGCGATGCTGGCCCGCAGCACATCCGCGTGGTTGTGGATCGCCGCAATGGTGTTGACGAAGAAGGTGAGGAATCGCAAGTTCTCCTTCGGGGTCTTGGCCGGCTTCAACAGGTTCACGCCCGTGTTTGTGGCCAGGCTCCAGTTGTTGTGCTTGCCGCTGCCGTTCACGCCGGCATAGGGCTTCTCGTGCAACAACACCCGAAAGTCGTGCTTCTGTGCCACCTTCTCCATGATGTCCATGAGCAGCACGTTGTGGTCAACGGCCAGGTTCATCTCCTCGAAGACCGGAGCGCACTCGAACTGGTTGGGGGCCACCTCGTTGTGGCGCGTCTTCACCGGGATGCCCAGCATGAGGGCTTCGGTCTCGAAATCGCGCATGAAGGCCCGCACCCGGTCCGGGATGCTGCCGAAGTAGTGGTCCTCCAACTGTTGGCCCTTGGCGGGTATGTGGCCGAAGAGGGCCCGACCGCTGAGCATGATGTCCGGCCGTGCCATCAGCAGGGCCTTGTCGATGAGGAAGTATTCCTGCTCCCAGCCCAAGGTGGAGTACACCTTGAGGACATCCTTGTCGAAGTACTGGCAGACCGCCGTGGCCGCCTCATCAATGGCGCGTATGGCGCGCAGCAAGGGCATCTTGTAGTCCAGCGCCTCGCCGGTATAGCTGATGAAGATGGTGGGGATGCACAGCGTCCGGCCGATCATGAAGGCCGGGCTGCTCGGGTCCCAGGCGGTGTAGCCCCTGGCCTCGAAGGTGTTGCGTATGCCTCCGCTGGGGAAGCTGCTGGCATCGGGCTCCTGCTGCACCAGCATGCTGCCATCGAAGCGTTCGATGCTGCGCCCACCACTGATCGGCTCGAAGAAGGCGTCGTGCTTCTCAGCGCTGAGGCCGGTAAGCGGCTGGAACCAGTGCGTGTAGTGCGTGGCGCCCTTGGTGGCGGCCCATTCCTTCATGCCACTGGCCACCTGGTCGGCCAGTTTGCGATCGATGCGCGAGCCGTAGGTGATGGCCTGCCGTACGGCGTACCAGGCATCCTCGGTAAGGAACATCCGCATGGCGTCCTCATTGAAGACATGGGCACCGAAGTAGTCGCTGATGCGCTGTGAGGGGGGGTCGCTGAAACGCGGACTGCGGTTCAGCACATCTTCAAGGGCTTGATGGCGCAATTGGGGGGTGGACATGAAAATTGTTGTGTTTTCGGCGGCGAAGGTATTTCGGACAAGGGGGTATGCCGGAATTTTCACTGGCAATTCTTTTGAACACCCCGTTCAGAAGCAGGGGGTGGCAACCAGAAAGGCACTCAGGGCTGGCGCCACCTGGGGGCCACTGGTGCTCAGCCGCGCTGGAGCACGAACAGGATGTAAAGGGCATAGACCGCCAGCAGCAGGAGGCCGTGCCAGGGACCCATGCGGCGGAAGAGCCACATGAAGGGCAACAGCAACAAGGCGATGACCAGCATGAAGAGCAGGTCCAACTGGAAGTCATCATGGCGCACCGCGATGGGCAGCACCATGGCACTGATGCCCAGGATGCCCAGCAGGTTGAATATGTTGCTGCCGATGAGGTTGCCAATGGAGATGTCCGCCTGCTTGCGGAAGGCCGCGATCAAGGAGGTGACCAGTTCCGGCAGGGAGGTGCCCACGGCCACCACGGTGACACCGATGAGCTGCTCGCTGACACCAAGGGTGCGGGCGATGCCTGCCGCGCCCTCCACGAACCAGTCCGCGCCCTGCCCCAGGCCCACCACACCCAGCACCAGCAACAGCAGGGAACGCCATATGGGGGCACGCACCACGGTACTTGCCGTGGCGGCGCCGGAAGTGGCGCGGCGGCTGCTCCAGACCATCCAGGTGACGTAGCCCACCAGCAGCGTAACGAACAGCATCCCCTCCCATCGCGCCATGCGGTCGTCCTGGATGATCACGGCGAAGAGCAGGCTCACCAGCATCATCACCGGCCAGTGGATGCGACGCGTGTCCCGGTCGGTGGCGATGGGAAAGACCAGGATACAGGCCCCCAGCACCAGGCTCAGGTTGGAGATGTTGGAGCCCACCACGGCCCCCACGGCCATTATGCTGCTGCCTTTCAGCGCGGCCATCAGCGCCACCACCAGTTCGGGAGCCGAGGTGCCCATACTCACCACGGTGAGGCCCACCACCAATGGCGAAATCCGCGCCCGCAGCGCCAGGTCCACGGCGCCGCGGATCATCAGGTCGGCGCCCACGACCAGTATCACCAGACCCACGATGGTCAGCACTACGTCCATCATCGATCGGGTTCGTCCTTGGGCGCTGCGGAAGCGGCTCCATCGGACGGACCATTCCCTTCCAGGAACTGGCGGCGCTGATCCTCCACTTCGCGCCGCACGTCATGTGCCCCGCGATGGATCTCGCGCTGCACCTCCTGGCTGGCATCACGCACCTGGCGGATGGTACGCCCCAAGGTGCGGGCGATGTCTGGGATCCCCTTCGAGCCGAACAGCAACAGCACAACGAGCAGGATGACGACCAGCTCACCACCGCTGATGCTGAAAAGGAGCGCGAAGGTCATGGGCGGTCAAAAGTAGCTCCCGCACACGCCGTTGGGCGATGGGTCCCGGGAATGCGGCAGGCCCTGCGATGCGCAGGGCCTATCACATGCGTTGGCCGAGCGTGGTATCAGTCCACGCGGGCGGGATCCTTGCCCTTGAGCAGGTCCACCACCACGGCGCTGGCCATGAAGATGGAGGAATAGGTGCCCACCAGGATGCCGATGAGCAGGGCGAAGATGAAGCCTTTGATGGCCACGCCACCGAGTATGAAGATGATGAGCAGCACCAGCAGGGTGGTGAGCGAGGTGTTCATGGTGCGGCCCAGGGTGGAGTTGATCGCCTTGTTGATCACCACATCATAGGGTTCACGCTTGTGATCGCGCAGGTATTCCCGGATGCGGTCGAAGACGACCACGGTATCGTTGATGGAATAACCGATCACGGTGAGAATGGCCGCGATGAAGGCCTCGTCGATCTCCATACTGAAGGGCATGAACTTGTAAAGGATGGAGTACAGGCCCAGCAGGATGAGCACGTCGTGCGCCAGGGAGATGAGGCCGCCCAGGCCGAACTGCCAGTTGCGGAATCGCACGGCTATGTATATGAAGATGAACAGCAGGGCCAGCGATAGGGCGGTGATGGCCGAGACCTTGATGTCCGCGCTGATGGAGGGGTCCACCCGGCGAGATTCCATGATGTCGTATCCGCCAAAGGTGCTTCCCAGTCCGGAGTTCAAACGTTCCTCCACGCGGGCGTCCACGTCGGCGCCGGCCTCGTTCACCAGATAGTTGGTGGTCACCTTCACCTGCCGCGCGCCCCCGTAGGTCTTCACATTCACGGTACTCTGTACCCCGCCCTCGCTCATGAAGCGCGGTTCCAAGGCGGTGCGCAGGTCGTCCACACGAACGTCCTGCTGGAACTTGACCACATAGGTGCGGCCACCGGTGAAATCCACGCCCCAGTTGAAGCCAACGGTGGTCATGGAGAAGATGCCCGCCGCGATGATCACGCCGCTGATCATGTAGTAAATGCGGCGCTTGGTCATGAACGGGTAGTTCGCGTTGGCGAAGATGTTCGCGCTCCACCCGCTCCACACGCTGAAGGCCTTGCCCTTCTCAAGGCGTGCGGTGATGATGAGGCGGCTGAGGAAGAGCGCCGTGAACAGCGAGGTGAGGATGCCGATGCCCAGCGTGGTGGCGAAGCCTTTCACCGGACCCGAACCGAACATGTACAGGATGAGCGCCGTGATGAGGGTGGTGACGTTGGAGTCGATGATGGCCGAGAAAGCCCCCTTGTAGCCCAGGTCCACGGCGGCTTTCATGGCGCGGCCACCACGCAATTCCTCCCGGATACGCTCGAATATCAGCACGTTGGCGTCCACCGCGATGCCCATGGTGAGCACGATACCCGCGATGCCGGGAAGCGTAAGTGCCGCCTGCAGCGACGCCAGCGTACCGATGAGCACGAAGAGGTTCACCACCAGGGCCAGGTCGGCGATCCAACCGGCATGGCGGTAGTAGAGCATCATGTAGACCATCACCAGCGCCAGGGCGATGATGAAGGAGAGCATGCCCAGCCGGATGTTCTCGGCGCCCAGCGAGGGACCCACCACGGTCTCATCGATGATGCGCGCGGGGGCGGGCAGCGCACCTGCCTTGAGGATGTTGGCCAGGTCCTCGGCCTCCTGGATCTGCTTGTTCAGGTCGCCTGTTCCGAGGCTGATGCTGGAACGTCCACCGGCGATCTCACCCTGCACGATGGGCGCGCTGTAGACGAGTTCGTCCAGCACGATGGCGATGGCCTTGCCCACGTTCTCCCCGGTCATGAGCTTCCAGATCTGGGCGCCTTCGGGGTTCATCTGCATCACCACCTCCACGTCGCCCTTCATGTTGAAGTCCTGTGCCGCATTGACGATGGAGCTGCCGTCCAGCTTGGGCTTGCCGCCGCGGGGCACACGCAGCGCATAGAGGTTCAGCAGCTGGGCCGAACCGCCTCCCTGCATTTGCACGGCTTCGGCCTTGGCGGCCCAGGCCAGCTTCACGTCAGGGGGCAGCACACCGACCACCTCGGGCATGGCCAGATAACGGTTCACCTGCGCGGTATCACTCAGGCGGGCGTTGCCCACCACGGCCCCGCGCGCCAGGCTGAAACCGCCGGCCTGTGTCTGGAACACGGCGGGCGTTAGCACGGCGAAGAGCGGATTGCGACGGGCGTAGTCGTTCACGTCCAGGGTGTCCGAGGCGGCCTCGGCCTGAACGGTATCGACCGTATCGATCGGAGCCTCCTCCGTGGTCCCATCAGTGGTCACGGTCTCCGCTTCCTCCCCCGCGGGGATGGAATCCTGATTCGCCGGCGCCACGCCCATGCGTTCGGCCAGACGGCTGTTGGCCTGGTCCAGATAGGCGTAGATCTCCTCGTTGTCGTGCACCTCCCAGAACTCCAGGTTGGCGGTGCTCTGGAGCACCTTGCGCACCCGTTCCTTGTCCTTCACCCCGGGCAGTTCGATCTGGATGCGGCCGCTGAACTGCTGCTTCTGGATGCTGGGTTGCGCCACACCGAACTTGTCGATGCGCGTGCGCAGGATCCGCTCGGTGTTGCTCAATGCCGCCTCGGCCTCCCGGCGCAGGGCCTGGAGGTAGTCGTCATCACTGCCCTCCCGATCGAACATGTCCTTACGCTCGGGGGTGTAGAAGATGGCCGAGAGCGGGGCGCGGCCCGGCAGTTTGGTGTATTCCTCGCCGAAGAGGGTGATGAAGTCGGCATCGCCCTGGCGCATGCGGCGCCGAGCATTGTCCACGGCCGTTCGGAAGTTGGCGTCATCGCTGCTCTCACTGAGGTTCACCACCAACTCCGGGATGTCCACCTCCAATGTCACGGCCATGCCGCCCTTGAGGTCAAGACCCAGATTGATCTCCTTCTCCTTGCATTCGGCGTAGGTGTAGCCCAACAAGGGATAGACCTTGTCGTCAGCACGGCGGCGGAGTTCGTCGTTCTCAAAACCGAGAAAGACGGCTTCGCGGTCCAGAATGGTGGAATCGCCACCGGCCTCGTGCGTGGCCAGGAAGAGCGAGTCCGTACGGAAACCCGCTTCCAAAGCGGCCTTGGTCTCGATCCGGCCCGTGAAGAAGGAGAACGAAAGCTGGTAAAAGCACGCCACCGCCAACAGGATGGTGAAGATCCACAGCGCACCTCGATTTTGCATGACCGGTAGGGGGGGTTCTTGAAAGAGGCGGCAAATATAGCGTTGGCGGTCAACGGCGAAAGGGCTTGGGGAACGGCGCTTCGAGGGCATCCGCCGGGCTTACCTTTGAGGCCATATCAGCGGTACGATCCGGCCCAGCTCGACCACCGCTGCCCCCATGCGTATGCTCCCACGATCACTCTGGACGGCGGCCCTGATCGCAGGCGTCGCCACGGGCTTGTTCGCCCAGGGTACCTTCTTCTTCGACCCGAACATCCCCGTGACCCGGCAGGGAACGGCTTTGCCACTGGCCTGGGCCGGCGGACTCAACTTCGTGCAGGTGAGCACCGTCGATCTGGATGGTGACGGCCACCAGGACCTCTTCCTTTTCGACCGCTCGGGCAACGTGGTGGTGACACTTCTGAATGATGGGATACCCGGCCAGGTGTCCTACCGCGTCACCCGGGATTACGACCATATTGACCCCTTCCCCACCCTCCACGACTGGGCGCTGATGCGCGACTACGACTGCGACGGCAGGGAGGACCTCTTCACCTATTCCAATGCGGGCTTCGCGGTTTATCGCAACACGAGCGTGTCCGGAACACTCTCCTTCGAATTGGTCAGCCCACTGGTCTACACCGACTACGTGCTGGGATCCGGCACCGTGATCAACATCAACCTCTGGGTGGCCAGTGTGGACATCCCCGGGCTGGTGGATGTGGATGGCGATGGCGATCTGGACATCCTCACCTTCGGTCTACAGGGAACCAATGTGCAATACCACAAGAATCTGAGCATGGAGCTGTACGGCACCTGCGACAGCCTGGCCTTCGAGCTGCGCAACGAGTGCTGGGGCTTCTTCGCCGAGAATTTCAGCGACAACGGCATCACGCTCAACGCGCCATGCCCATTCAATGTGCCCAACCCGGAGATCGTCCTCGGCGACCAGGAGGCCGAAGGCTTGCCCAAGGCGCACGCGGGCAGCACCGTTTGCCCGATCGACCTGAATGGTGACGGTGTGATGGACGTGCTGCTTGGCGATATCACCTTCAACAATCTCGTCGCACTCTTCAACGGTGGCACTGTGGACCTGGGCAACATGACGACCACGGAGACCTTCTTCCCTGGCAATGACGTGCCGGTGGACCTGGCCCTTTTCCCGGCTGGATACCATATTGACCTGGACAATGATGGCCGCCGCGATCTGGTGGTGAGCCCCAACGCCACCTCCCTGGCGCAGAATGCGCACAGCATGTGGTACTACAAGAACAACGGCACGGAGGCCGCACCGCAATTCAACTTCCAGCAGAACAATGTGTTGCAGGACAGGATGCTGGACTTCGGAGAAGGCGCCTACCCCGTTCCCTTCGATCACGATGGCGATGGCCTGATGGACCTGGTGGTGGCCAACCACGGCTACTTCAACCCCAACGGACCGTATGTGGGCAAGCTGGCCCTTCTGCGCAACACGGGCACCGCCACGGCCCCGGCCTTTGAACTGGTCTCGGACGACTACATGGGGCTCTCCACCAGCGGCATTGGTCTGAGCATGTACCCGGCGTTCGGCGATGTGGATGGCGATGGGGACCTGGACATGTATATCGGCGACCTCCAGGGCCGGATCCACTTCTACCGCAACGTGTCCACCGGGCCTGTAGCGCAGTTCCAATTGGAACAACCGAACATGACCGATGCCTTCGGGGAGATCATCGACGTGGGACAGTTCGCCGCACCCCAACTGATCGACATGGACGATGATGGCCTGCTGGACCTGGTGGTGGGTGAGCGCAACGGCAACCTGAACCTCTACCAGAATACCGGAACGGCCGAAGCGCCCCAATTCACGCTCTCCACGGAGAACCTCGGCGGGGTGAGTACGGTGGACTCCTGGAACTTCCCCGGCCACTCCATACCCTTCGTTCACCGCAACGAGGACGGTGATCGCGAGATCGTACTGGGCTCGGAATCTGGCTGGTTATTCCGCTATGGCGACATCGACGACAACCTCATGGGTGAGTGGACCCGGCTGGATACCGCGTGGCTGGACCTGCGCGATGGACAGCGCACCGGCCTCTGCCTGTACGACTTCACCGGCGATGGCAAGTTGGACCTGGTGCTGGGCAATTACCGCGGTGGGCTGTCCTTCTGGCGCAGCGACGACATCACCGGCACGGGTGGACCGAACGCCAACCTACTCCCCGCATTTCAAGTGGCGCCCAATCCGGCCGCCCAGGAGGTCTTCCTCACGCTCCATTCCGACCCCGCACCTGGCAGCAGTTGGCTGGTGCTGGATGCGATGGGGAGAGAGGTGATGCGGGCAAGGCCCCAAGGGCTGAGGACCGTTCTGGATGTCCAAGGCTTTTCCGCGGGGATATACCTGGTGCGGTTGGAAGGACCCGCACCCACCCCCGGGCAACGGCTGGTGGTTGGTGGCCGATAGCTGGCACAACGAAATTGGGATATGAAGAAGGCGCCTCGCGAGGCGCCTTCTTCTTGTATTTCAGGCTATCGGTCCGGTCCCGATCAGGCCGTGACCTTGTTCATGCCATCGAGCACGTCCATCACTTCCTTCACGGCTTTGGCACTGGCCTTCACCAATTCCATCTCGGCTTCGTCCAGCTTCAGCTCAATGATGCGCTCCACGCCATTGCGGCCCAGGACCACGGGCGCACCCATGTAGATGTCCTTGAGGCCGTACTCGCCGTTGAGCCACACGCAGCAGGGGAACACGCGCTTCTGGTCGCGCACTATGGCTTCCACCATCTGGGCCGCCGCCGTTCCAGGGGCATACCAGGCACTGGTGCCCAGGAGGTTCACGATCTCGCCCCCACCCTTCTTGGTCCGCTCCACAATGGCGTCAAGGCGCTCCTTGTCGATCAATTCGGTGACCGGGATGCCGCCCACGGTGGTGTAACGCGGCAGGGGCACCATGGTGTCTCCATGGCCGCCCATCAGCACAGCCTGGATGTCCTTCGGACTCACATCCAGCGCTTCGGCCAGGAAAGCGCGGTAGCGCGCCGTATCCAGGATACCGGCCATGCCGAACACACGCTGGCTGGGCAGTTTGCTGGTGATGTAGGCGCAATAGGTCATCACGTCCAGCGGGTTGCTCACCACGATGATGATGGCCTCGGGCGAATGCTTCACCACGTTCTCGGTAACGCTCTTCACGATGGCCGCATTGGTGGCGATCAGATCGTCGCGGCTCATGCCCGGCTTGCGGGGAAGGCCACTGGTGATCACCACCACATCGCTACCGGCCGTCTTCGCATAATCATTGGTGGAACCCACCGGGCGGGTATCGAAAAGATTGATCGGGGCGGTCTGCCAGATGTCCAGGGCCTTGCCTTCGGCGGTGCCCTCCTTGATGTCCAGGAGCACCACCTCACGGGCGAGCTCCCAACGGGCCACGGCATCGGCGCAGGTGGCGCCCACATTGCCGGCCCCTATCACGGTCACTTTCATGCTGCTTGTCTGATGTTGGGGTTGGGACTGGGTTTCGACGGGGGCGAAGGTACTGCTGGAGCGCGGCCGGGCATTCGGGCGACATTTTCCATGGAGGCATCCTTCAAGGGGTCCCCTCGTCTATTCGGGGTACATGGCTACCTTGCCCGGCACAATGTCCAGCGTTTTGGCCGACCGAACCTCTTCCTCCAAGGGCGCTACGCACCTGAAGGTGTCGTGGGTCGGGGTGGAGAACCCCGAGGGGGAGGCGGAGCGATCCGGCGAACTGATCGATGGCTGCCTTCAGGAAGACCGACGGGCGCAGCAACGCGTGTACGAACTGTTCTATGGCAAGATGATGGCCGTGTGCCTTCGGTACACGAAGAACACCGACCAGGCCAAGGACATCCTCCAGGACGGCTTCATCAAGGTCTTCCGCAGCATGGATTCCTTCAACCGGGCCGGTTCCTTCGAGGGCTGGATCAGGAGGATCATGGTGAACACCGCCATCGACCATTTCCGCCGTGCGAAGAACTCCTACCTCCTGCTCGGTGAAGAGCGGAGTATCGAGGACTTCGGCGATCAGGACGAAGAGGATGTGCTGGCGGAAGAGAACGAGGAGGAGACATTCGACGTAAAGCCGGCCGATGTGATCAACGCCATGCAGAAATTGACCCCGGCCTACCGAACGGTGTTCAACCTGTACGTGTTCGAGGAACTCACCCACAAGGAGATCAGCGAGATGCTGGGCATCAACATCGGCACCTCGAAAAGCAACCTGGCCAAGGCCAAGATCAATCTGAAAAAACTGCTCAACAAGGGGCGCTCGCCCCGATAAGCCTCATCGATGATGAAGGATCATGATGCATTCGAACGCTCCTTGAAGGATGCGCTGGCGCACTATGAGGTGCCCTACAATTCTGCCGACTGGGCCAAGCTGGAACAACGCTTGGGCGCCCCCCGGGGCAAGGCTTGGCAGACCTCGGCGGGCCTGTATGTGCTGCTGTTCGCCGGAAGCCTGGCCGTGGCCACCACACTGCACCAACTCTTCCAAGAGGTGAACATGGTGGATGGAACTGGCCAAGGATCCGGATCGATCTTGGCTGAGACACCTGAGACGGACAGCGCCACGGCTCCCTCGGGGCTGGTGCTGGAGCAGGAGAGCGTCTCCGTAAAGGCAGGAACGCCGAGCGAAGCTTCCGACGACGAACATGACAGGCGTTCCAACAGGCCCCGCCAGCCCTCGACCACACCAGCCTCACCTGTGGCCATGCCTCCATCGGAGAGCGGGGCCGGCGCCAGACCCGCAGTTACTTCCACAGCATCGGTCGTCAAACCCAGTATCACCGAAGGATGCCCCGGAACCACGGTGAACTTCCACTTGGAGAACATTCCGGATGATGGTATCCATCTGTGGAATTTCGGCGACGGCAGCTTCTCCAACAAGGCCAAGCCCACACACACCTATGCCAAGGCGGGCACCTATGAGGTGACACTGTCCTACTCTTCCTTGGGTGGCGGCAATTTCGCCAACAAGCCGGCCTCTGATCGGATCGTGATCCATGAGGCACCCGAAGCCGCATTCCAGTTCCACCGGAGGGAGTTCCCCAATACGGTCCCCTCCGTGCATTTCGAGAACCATAGTGTGCATGGGAAGAAGTTCCACTGGGACTTCGGCGACGGCCACACGAGCACCATCGCCCACCCCGATCATGTTTACAAGAAGAAGGGCGACCACGTGGTGACCCTGACCGTGACCAACGACAAAGGCTGTGTGGATCGTGTGGAGCGCGTAGTGCGGATCGAGAGTGACTACGAACTCTTGGCTCCGAAGGCATTCTCGCCCAACGACGATGGTGTGAACAACCAGTTCATGCCCGAAGCGTTGCGAACCCTGGGCGCCAAGTTCCACATGTCCATTTTCGATGGCTCCACCGGGCAACTGTTGTATGAAACGAACGACCCCGGCCGGCCATGGAACGGTCGCATCAGCAACCGAGGCGACAAGTGCGCACCCGGCGAATACGTGTGGGTGGTGGAGATGAAGGACGGAGAGAAGCTCGGAGGCACCTACAACGGCAAAGTGAGCCTGGTCCGCTGATGTCTCCAATAGCTTGAGCAAGATGAAAAGCCCGGAATTGCCGGGCTTTTCCATGAACAGCCCCATGGACCAACCTTCCGGCCGCCCCGTGCGTCTACTGTCCGGCCACATCCGCCGAACCTGTTCGGAAACAGCCGATATTCGCGAAGCCTCAACCAGGACATGAGATCGACCCTTGCCGTTCTCGCCCTTGCGGCATGTGCCTCCGTCGCCAGTGCACAGCTCGTCATCAGCACCGCCCCCACACCGCAGCAGCTTGTGCAGAACATCCTGCTGGGCGACGGTGTGACGGCCTTCAACATCACCTACAACGGAGTGGGCGCGCCACCGCCCAACCAACCGGGCCGGGGTTCCTTCAATGTGATCAACAGCAACCTGGGGCTGCAGTCCGGCGTGATCCTCTCTTCAGGAAACGTGATGCAAGCGGCGAACCCGGGCACCTTCTTCGCCAGCACCGCGCTGAACACCGGCATCGATGCGGACCTCACCCTGCTAGCGGGCACTACGATCTACGACAGGTCCATCCTCACCTTCGAATTCATCCCCACCGGTGACACGCTGCGGTTCCGATACGTCTTCGGCTCGGAGGAGTATCCCACTTACGTGTGCAGCAGCTTCAACGATGCCTTCGGATTCTTCCTCAGCGGGCCGGGTATCACGGGTCCCTATTCGAACAACTCGGCCAACATCGCGCTGATCCCGAACACCAACATCCCGGTGACGATCAACACGGTGAACAGCGGTGTGCCCGGCGCTTCCGGCTCCGCTTCGATCTGCGCCGCTGCCGGCGGCCCGAACTGGCAGCAGAACAACATCTACTACGTGAACAACCAGTTCGGCGCCACGGTGGCCTACAACGGTTTCACCACGGTGCTCACGGCCTTCGCACTGGTGCAGTGCGGGCAGACCTACCGCATCAAGATCGCCGTGGGCGACGGCTTCGATACGGGCTTCGATTCGGCCGTCTTCCTCGAAGCCGGCAGCTTCACCAGCACCGGGCAGGTGAATGCCTCCCTGCCCAGCGGAACGGGCGTGGTGAACGGCAACACCATGCTGGAGGGCTGTGGGCCTTACGAGATCACTTTCGAGCGCACAGGCGATGTGGTGGACCAGATGGTGGCCAACCTCTCGGTATCAGGTACCGCCACGCCGGGTGTGGATTATGCTCCAGCCCTGCCCGCCCAGATCTTATTCCCACCGGGCCAAGCCACGGTGAGCGTGACGATCGATGTGCCGCTGGACCCGGACGGGCTGGAAACACTCATCATCGGCGTAACACCTGAGAACCAACCTTGCTCGGGACCCAATGCAGGCACCGAGTTCACCTACTACATTGACAGCGCACCGCCGATATCGATCCAGGCGGCCGACATCAACGGCGCTTGCGGTCAAACGTATGTGCTGGCCCCCGTGGTCAGTGGGGCGCTGGGCCAGTACAGCTACGCGTGGAGCACGGGTGCGAATACCCCCACGATCACCGTATCGCCGGATGTGACCACAACCTATACGCTGACGGTAAGCGCCCCCTGTGGTGCCGATCCGGTCACGGCCAATATCACGGTGAACTTGCCGGTGTACGATCCCATTACGGTGGATCTCGGTGCTCCCTTGGAGATCGAATGCCAGGGCACTGGAACGATCACCGCGATCTCCACTGCGGGAGGCAACGGCAACTACACCTATGGCTGGACGGTGAACGGTGCGCCATATGGCAACGGGCCTTCCATCACCGTACCCTCCGGACCGCCCACCTGGTATGTGGTGACCGTGACCGACGGCTGCGGTGATAGTATCCAGGACAGCCTCCTGGTCACTTCGGTGCCGCTCACACCTATCGTGGTGGATCTGACGCCCTATACCTCCACCATCTGCCAAGGCACCACGGTCGGACTGAACGTGGATGACATTACTGGTGGTGGCGGCACTTTCACGCTCGATTGGACCGACCAGGGCGGTGGATCGCTGGGCAATGGCATGGGCATCTCCGTTTCGCCAGCCAGCAGCCAGACCTACACGCTGACCGTGACCGACCAATGCGGCCAGAGCCAGGTCGTGTCCATACCGATCACCGTGAACGCACCCTCCAATGCGGGTGCGGGGACATCCATCACCCTGTGCAGTGCCGGCGCGGTGGTGGATCTCTTCGGCCAGTTGGGCGGTACACCACAGGCGGGCGGCTCGTGGAGTGGCCCAAATGGCCCAACGGGCAACAACTTCGATCCCACCACGGGTGTCAGCGGCGCATACACCTACACGGTGCCCGGACTTTCGCCCTGCCCCGATGTTTCAGCGACGATCAATGTGACAGTGAACGCCGCACCGAACGCCGGTGGAAACGGTTGGCTGACACTCTGTTCTTCCGGTGTGCCCACGGATCTTTTCGCCCAACTGGAAGGATCTCCACAAACGGGTGGTACTTGGATCGGCCCTTCCGGAACGCATACCGGTCCCTTCGATCCTGCGGTCCATCTTCCTGGGACCTACACCTACACCATCCAAGGCCAGGCGCCCTGTGTGAGCGCCTCCGCTGCGGTGCAAGTGTCGGTCTCTGCTGCCCCAAGCGCGGGCACCAATGGGACCTTGACCCTGTGTTCATCGGATGCCGCGGTAGCGCTCTTCAGCCAGTTGGGCGGCACGCCACAAGCCGGAGGAATCTGGACCAACCCAAGCGGCGGTGCCTTTGGTGGCAACTTCAACCCAGCCGTACATGCCGCTGGCACATACACCTACACGGTCCAAGGTCCAGCTCCCTGTCCGCCCGCTACGGCCACGGTGACGATGTCCGTGAACACCGCACCCAACGCGGGCACCAACGTCACCCTCGCGCTTTGTTCCAACCAGGCGCCGATCGACCTCTTCGCTTCGCTGGGCGGACAACCGAATGTGGGTGGCACCTGGCAGGGGCCGAGCGGCGCCTTCAGCGGGCCTTTCGACCCTGCGATCCACACGGCAGGCACCTACACTTATAACGTCATCGGATCGTCTCCCTGCCCCAGTGCGAGTTCCACGGTGACGATCGGAGTAACTCAAGCCCCCTTCGCAGGAGGAAGCAGCAATTTGTTGGTCTGTCCAGAGGCGGATCCCATTGACCTGTTCGGCCAACTGGCAGGCTCACCTGACCTGGGCGGTTCATGGACCACCTCCAATGGTAGTCCGCACAACGGAATATTCGACCCATCGATCAACCCAGGTGGATACTATACCTACACCGTCAACAGCGGCCCAGCCTGCCCGCCCGCTACCGCGACGGTCACTGTGACCATTCCGGTCCAGACCCCTGCCTTCGCTGGTGCGGATGCCGTGAGCTGCTCCTTGAGCTACACTTTGGCGGCGGCCAACAACTGGACCAGCGGCACTTGGAGCGGCCCGCCCGGTGTGGTCTTCACCGATCCCAATTCGCCCACCAGCGGCGTAAGCGCCAACGTAGGCGGCAGCTACACCCTCACATGGAGTACTGTGTCGCAGTTCGGCTGCGTGGGTGAGGACCAGGTGACCATCACCCTGACCGTACCCTTGAGCGCCACGGCCACTGCCACCGATGCCATTTGCCACCAAGCGTGCAACGGTACGGTCGCCGTGCAGGCCACTGGCGGCAACCTCGGCCAGGGTGGTTACACCTACAGCTGGCCCGCCGGGGTGAGCGGCAACGCTGCCGGCAACGGTACCAACATCTGCGCGGGCAACTACGCGGTGACGGTGAGCGACATGAACGGATGCACGGCACAGGCGAACTTCAGCGTGGCGCAACCGCCACCGGTGCAGATCGACGATGTGTCCTCCGTACGTGTCACCTGCCCGGGCGATTGTGATGGGAGCATCGCGGTGGACGCGCCCGATGGCGTGTCCTTCAGTGTGGACAATGGTCTCACCTGGCAGGGCGAAGCGGAATTCACCGGCCTCTGCGCTGGCAACTGGACCGTGGCGGTGCAGGACGCCACAGGCTGCGTCAACTTCGCCAGCATCCAAATTCCCAGCCCGCCTCCGGTCTCAGCCGGTTTCACCTGGTCGCCATTCAATCCCACGGCGCTATCACCTGGCGTGTGGTTCCAAAGCGCTTCCAGCAGCGATGTGACGACCTGGGCCTGGAATTTCGGCGGCGCAGGAACCGACCAGTCCGAAGCACCCTTCTTCCTCTTCCCCGGCATCCTGGGTGGCAGCTATACCGTCTGCCTCACGGTGACGAACGCGGATGGCTGCAGCGATGAGATCTGCCGCACGATCGTGGTGCGTGATGAACTGGAGGGCCACCTGCCGAACGCCTTCACGCCCGATGGCGACGGCCTCAACGACGTGTTCATCCCCGTTTTCACACACGACAACGTGGTGGACTTCGAGTTCATGATCTTCGACCGCTGGGGCGAGCGCCTGTTCCAGACCACCGACCGCACGGAAGGCTGGGACGGCACGCTGGGCGGGCAAATGGTGAAGAGTGAAGTGTACGTATGGATCCTGCGGTTCCGCGACCCGCTGTCGAGCGACCGCGTGGAAAGGCGGGGTCATGTGACGGTGCTGCGTTGATCCGTGCGCATCCATTCCGCCATGAAAAAGCCCCGGCATTGACCGGGGCTTTCGCTTGGTTGGAGATGATGCGGATCAGACGTCCAGTTTGGCGTACACGGCGTTCTTCTCGATGAACTCTCGGCGCGGTGGCACCTCGTCGCCCATGAGCATGCTGAAGATGCGGTCCGCTTCGGCGCCGTTCTCGATGGTCACCTGGCGCAGCGTGCGGCGGCTGGGGTCCATGGTGGTCTCCCAAAGCTGCTCGGCGTTCATTTCACCAAGGCCTTTGTAGCGCTGCACATTGATGGAGGCGTCCTTGTTGTTGGCACGCATGCGCTCCATGGTGGCATCGCGCTCGGCGTCGGTCCAGCAGTAGACCTGCTCCTTGCCCCGTTTCACCAGGTACAATGGTGGCGTGGCGATGTAGAGATGACCGTTCTCGATCAACTGCTGCATGTGGCGGAAGAAGAAGGTCATGATCAGCGTCTGGATGTGGCTGCCGTCCACGTCGGCGTCGCACATGATCACGATCTTGTGGTAGCGCAGCTTCTCCAGGTTCAAGGCCTTGCTGTCCTCGGTGGTGCCGATGCTCACGCCCAGTGCCGTGTAGATGTTCCGGATCTCCTCGTTGTCGAGGATCTTGTGCTGCATGGCCTTCTCCACGTTGAGGATCTTGCCCCGCAGCGGCAGGATGGCCTGGAACTCCCTGTTGCGGCCCTGCTTGGCCGTGCCACCGGCTGAATCGCCCTCCACCAGGAACAGTTCGCTGGCACCGGGATCCTTGCTGGAGCAATCGGCCAGCTTGCCGGGCAGGCCACCGCCGCTGAAGGCGCCCTTGCGCTGCACAAGCTCGCGGGCCTTGCGGGCGGCATGGCGCGCCGTGGCGGCCAGGATCACCTTGTCCACGATCTGCTTGGCGTCCCGGGGGTGTTCCTCCAGATAGTTCTCCAGCATCTCGCTCACGGCGATGTCCACCGCGCCCATCACCTCGTTGTTGCCCAGCTTGGTCTTGGTCTGGCCCTCGAACTGGGGTTCCTGCACCTTCACACTGATGACCGCGGTGAGGCCCTCTCGGAAGTCATCGCCGCTGATCTCGAACTTGAGCTTCTGCGTGGCACCGCTGTTGTCCGCGTACTTCTTCAGCGTGCGGGTAAGCCCGCGGCGGAAACCCGCCAGGTGTGTCCCCCCCTCGTGGGTGTTGATGTTGTTGACGTAGCTGTGGAGGTTCTCGTTGTAGGAGTCGTTGTAGACCATGGCGATCTCCACAGGGATGCCCTGCTTCTCGCCCTCCATGTAGATCACGTCCTGGATCAGCGGAACGCGCGTCCCGTCCAGGAACTTCACGAATTCCACCAGGCCCTGCTCGCTGAAGAAGGTCTCGTTCACGAAGCTGCCATCCTCGGTCGTGCGGCGCTCGTCCGTGAGGGTGAGTTTGACGCCCTTGTTCAGGTAGGCCAGTTCGCGCAGGCGTGCGGCCAGGGTGTCGTAGTTGTATTCACTGACCTGGAAGATGGTATTGTCCGGCGTGAAGGTGACGATGGTACCCCGGTAGTCCGTGGTCCCCACTTCCTTCACCGCGTAATGGGGCCGGCCTTCGCCGTACTCCTGCCGGTAGAGTTTGCCATCGCGGTGCACCTCGGCCATCAGATGGCTGCTCAACGCGTTCACACAGCTCACGCCCACGCCGTGCAGTCCGCCGGAGACCTTGTAGCTGTCCTTGTCGAACTTGCCCCCGGCGTGCAGCACGGTCATCACCACCTCCAGGGCGCTGCGGCCCTCCTTCGCGTGGATGTCCACCGGGATGCCCCTGCCGTTGTCCTTCACCCGGATGCTGTTGCCCTCCAAGATGGTCACCTCCACCGTATCGCAGTGCCCCGCAAGGGCCTCGTCGATGCTGTTGTCCACCACCTCGTACACCAGGTGGTGCAGGCCTTTCACGCCGATGTCGCCGATGTACATCGCGGGGCGTTTGCGCACCGCTTCGAGGCCCTCCAACACCTGGATGCTGTCGGCCGAATAGGCGGCCGCGGCTTTCTTCTTCTCGCTCATTTCGATCACTGTCTCGGACATGTTCTTCGGGTCTTTCCACCCCTCGTTCCGAAGGGTGTGCGAAGGTACGGAACATGGCGGTCCTGACCGGCCGTTTTCCCAACAACGACGCGGGTTTTGTTGATATCTATACCCGCCGCGGGATTTGCAATTTCCGGGGGATATGTTATGCCCTCCGGCCGGGCGGCTTCACCTGTGCTTCACGCCCCCTTCACAAGCCTCAGAAGGCATAGGTGGCGCCCCCCATCACCAGTCCGCGCTGCACCGGGTATTTGGACCAGCGCTCGTATTTGCTGGCGCTGAGGTTGCTCATGTCCAGAAATACGCTCAGGCGCTTGGTGTAGCGGTATTCGGCGCCCAGATAGAGGTCCATGAAGCCGTCCAGCTCCACCGTGGTGCTGGGGTTGGGCAATTCGCCCGGCAGGGGCGGCACCGGCAGGCGAAAGGCGGGGCGGCGCCCCAGGAACTGCGCCTCGGCCTTCAGGATGAGTTTGTCGCGCATGCTGTAGCGGCCACCCAAGGACAGCCTGTAGGGCGGCAGATTCCACGCTTCGGCCTGGTTCTTCACCTCATAGCTCATCACCTCCATACGTCCATTGAAGCTGATGGATTCCCGCAGCCGGTAGCGCAGCTCGCCGCTCAGGGTGAGGATGTCCACCTGGTCGTAGATCACGGCCATGCGGTCGCCGAATGGTTCGTTGGGCAGGTTCACGAAGAGGGGCATCTCGCCGATGCGGGCCGTGCTCACGCGGACATCGAAGCCCAGATGGCGGCTGAAGCTGCCGCGCAGGCCACCGAACACATCATACTGCCGGTTGGTGTTCACCAGGTTCGGTGCACCGGTGAGCCAGGGATTCTCGCGTGTGAGGCTGCGGAAGCTGTTGCGCTCCTTGCGGCCGTCCACGCCGGCGTATGGCACCAGGATGTCCTCGAACAGGCTGTAGCTGGCGAAGAAGTTCGGGTAGAAGTGGAAGGTGCTGCGGCCCTGCGCGTCCAGGAACAGGCCGGCGCCCACCCGCACCACGTACTTGCGGCCCGTGGTGCTCACCGCCGGGGTGAGGCCCAGCAGGGTGCCGCTGATGCGCTCCTCCCCGAGCAGGCCTCCGAGGTCGGCGCGGTAGGCGTTGTTGTCCACCAGCACGCCCAGCGTGAAGTGCTCGTTGCCTTCGCGCTTGCCCAAGTCGGCGCCGAAACGGATGTTGGTCTCGCGGCTGCCGCTGAGGTTGCTGTAGGCATGCACCTCCATGCCCGCGTCGTAGGCCAGGCGGGTGCTGTCCTTGTAAAGGCTGCGCAGCCGGCCCGCGAAGCCCACGTCGTTGTAGATCTGCTTCGAGAAGTCCTCCGGGGCCACGATCACGCCCTGCTCGGCGCTGATGCTGTCGCTGGCGGTGTAGCCGTAGTAGCTCACCCGGCGGCGGTCGTAGATCAAGCGGCCGGCCACTTCGTGCTCCGGCAGGAAATGCGCGTAGTGGCCGTCGATGCTGTTGAAGCTGTAATCGCTCGGACCCACATCGTCGATGCCACCATTGCTGCTGAAATGCTTGGCGTGCAGGCCCCAGGTGTTCATGCGCGATCGTGTCTGGTCGAAATGCAATTCGCCGAGGGGCGTGGTGTAGAGGCCGAAGCCCGCCTTCACATAACCCTTGTAGAGGCGCGGCTGCGGGGACAGCACGGTGAGTCTTGCCGGCGCGATGCTGTCCACGCGTGGCGGTATGTCGGCCTGCACGGTGAGCAGTTGATAGCTCACCGGGCGATCCGGAAGTATCGTGTCCAGGGGTTGTGGCCGCAGGTCGATCTTGCGCGCATCAGCGATGGTGGGGCTGAAGATGCCCTGGATCACGTACTCGCCACCTGGCTGGCCACCCTGTGCCATGGCCGCCTGCGGGATGGCCGACACCGCAGCGAGGAGGAGCAGGTGCTGGATCTTGGCGCTCATCGTCCGTCGGGGCTGGGCAGGGCGATCTCCGGCGCATCCTGCGGGGTGGTGGTGGTCTTGGGCCTCTCGCTGGCCTCGATCTCGGCCAGTCGCTGCTTGGCCTGGGCCACCAGATCCGGCTCATTGCTGTTGTCCGCCACGCTCTGCAATGTGGCCTTCGCCTGGAAGAGGTCGCCCAGCGCCACGTACACATCACCCAGCAGGATGAAGGCGCGGGCCTTCCAATGGTCGTAGGCGGGATAGCGCTGCGCCAGTTCGAAGACCTCCTTCTCGGCGTCCTTGTGGCGGCCCTGCAGGTGGCGGATGTAGGCTTGGTGGAACTTGGCCTCGGCGCCGAGCTGGTTCACACTGGCGGTGCTCACGTTGCGGAAGGCGGTGTAGGCGGCATCATGCTCGCCCTTGTGCAGGTGGTCATGCGCCACCAACAGGCCCGCCTCGGCCTTCAGATCGGCGGTGGCATCGGTGTTGTCCAGAACGCTCCTCGCCGCAGCCGCCGCTTCGCCGGGGCGCTTCAACTCCTTCAGGCTGCGCATGCGCCCCACCTGGGCCGCCAACTTGTTCTGCGGGAAGCTCGCCACGCTTTCCAAACGGGTGAAATGGCCCAAGGCACCCTCCCAGCGCTGCTGCCGGAAGTGGATGTCGCTGGCACCGAACAGCGCGCTTTCCAGGAACTGCGCCGCGTTGGCCTCCACCACGGCCTCCAGATCGGGCAGGGCCTGGTCGTACTGGCCCGCCCGGTAGTGGCAGTCGCCGCGGTAGAAGCGCGCGTTCAACGCATAACCGCCGCGCGGGTACTTGTCCAGGTAGTCGCCCAGCGCACCGATGGCCTGCGCGCATTTGCCGTCCATGTACAGGGCCTCCGCGCTGCGGAAGTACTTCTCGTCCAGGTCCAGCGTGGCGGGGTCCACGAATTTCAGCGTGCGCACATAGGCCTCGTACTCGGCCACGCGCCCCTGCTCCACGTAGATGGATTCGATGCCCGACAGCGCGTCCTTGGCGCCGTCCATGGTGGGGTACTTCGCTACGATGGCCTTGAACTGTTCCAGCGCCTTGTTCGCATCACCCTGCCGGCGGTGGATGAGCGCCGTCTGCAACATGCTCTGCCGCACGTGCGGGCTGTTGGGGTGCTGGGCGATGAGCTGGCCGTAGTGCTTCATGGCCTCGCTGTCGTTCTCCATGTTGATGTACGTCTCGCCCAGCTGGAACTTTGCATCGGCGGCGTAGCGCGAGTCGGGCTTCTCGTTCAGCAGCGCCTTCAGGGTGGCGATCTTGCCGTTGTTGTCGCGCAGCAGTCCCTGCACCACGCCCTTCTGGTATTGCGCGTAGTCGCGGTCCGGGCCCTGGATCTTCATGGCGTCGTCGTACCACTTCTGGGCCTGGGCGTTGTCCCGCATCACGAAGTAGCTGTCGCCGATGCGCATCATGGCATCGGCGCGCTGGCGGGGTTCGCCGCCTTTGGAGAGCACGAAGCGGCGGAAGGCGATGGCGGCTTCGCCATGGTCCTTCAGCTTGAAGTAGGTGTAGCCCATGCCGTAGCCAGCCTGCTCGTAGAGATCGGAAGCGTACGCACCGGGCAGGTTGCGCAGGTCGTCGTACTTGCGCAGCGCGCCCTGCAGGTCGCCCTTGCCGTAGTAGCTCTCGGCCATCCAGAAGTGGGCCTGCGCCGTCACGCGCTGGTTCACGCGATACTTCAGCGCCCGCTCGAAAAAGAGCGCCGCATCGGCGTACTTGCGGCCCTCGTAAAGCTCCACGCCGCGGTCGTGCGCCAACCGCTGGTAGGCCTCCTGCAGGCGGATGTCCTTCTGCTTGATCTCGTCCAAGGCCTCCAGCGCCGCTTCGTAGTTCTTCGTCTTCAGGTAAACGCTCAACAGGAACTCGTAGGCCTCATCGCGGCGCGGGGTGTTCGGGTATGTGCGCAGATAGTTGCGCAGCGCATTGATCGCCTCGTGGTAGGGATCGAAGCTCAGTTCGTAGCTCAGCTTGGCGTACTGGAACAGTGCGTCCTCGGTCACCTTCTGGTCATGGCCCAACTCGTAGGCGCGCTTGAAGGCGTTTCGCGCGAAGGCCTTCTCGCTCTTCTTCAGGTAGCAGTCGGCCATGTGGTAGGTGGCCAGTTGGGCTATGCTGTCGTCGCCATTGGCCACCAGATTGAATTCGGCCAGCGCCTTGGGGCAGTCGCCGCTGCGGTAATAGGCATAGCCCAGGATGTAGCGGTCCTGCCGGTCCACGCCCACGCGCTGCGCGCTCTTCTCCAGGTAGGGCACCGCCTCGGCGAATCGTCCGCTGCGGTAGTTCGCCTCGCCCGCCAGCCGGTTGATCTCGTTGATGCGCTTGGCGCCCTGTGGATCGTCCAGCAGCGGCTTCACATAGGCGTCGAGTTCCTCATACCTGCCTTGCAGGAAGAGGATCTCGGCGATGTAGAAGGGCACGATCTTGCCGAAGTCCTCATCGTTCTTGAGCCGCTCGAAGCCTTTCAAGGCCGTCTCGTGGTTGCCGCGCTCGTACTCGATGTGCGAAGCGTAGTAGAGCGCAGGCTTGCCGTAGGTGCCACCCTCGGCCACTTCAGCGAATTCGCCCAGCGCATGGGGCTTGTCCCCTTCCTGGAAGTACGCGTAGCCACGCTTGAAGCGGTACTCCTGCAACTCCTCGTCCTGCAGGCCGAAGCGGTCCACCTTCTCGCTCCAGGCGATGGCTTCCGCCCACTTGCGTTGCGCGAAGGCGTGCTTGAAGATCTCGAAGCGCACCTCGGGCACATGCTGGCTTTCGGGGTGCTCGGCGAGGAAGTCGCGCAGGCGTTTGCCGGCATCGTCGTTGAAAAGGCGCACGGCGCAGAGGGCCAGGTGGAACTCCGCCTCGGTGCGCACCAGATCGCGAGGATCGCGTATGCGTTCGAGCACGCGCTCCAGCTCGAATCGTGCCGCGCCGTACTGGGCCTTGTGGAACAGCTCCAGCGCATGCACGATGTCGGCGTCCTGGTGCTCAAAATGGGCCGGGCGCTGCGCGGCGGCGAACGGGCATGCCACCATGGCGATCGCCACAGGCAGCAGGAGGCGCAGGATGTTGATGGCCATCATCTTCAAGCGGTCAAAGGTCCGGGAGCGCTGGTCGGGTGCAGGGAAATCTGGGGTTGGAATTATCCACGCGGGTCTGTTGGTCCGTAGGTGGGTTGAATGTTGGAGTTCGAGGCGTTCGAGGTCGGGGCGGCACAAGGCATGAAACGTGCCGGTCGATAAGCCGACAGCATCAGCAACGTGGACATGGCATCGGAAATTTCAACCTTTGGCCCGGCCATGAGCGACAGCCCGATCATCCTCCTGCACGGCGTGCGGATCTTCCAGCGCGAGAATCTGGTGTTGAACAACGTGGACTTCACCGTGCACAAAGGCGAGTTCCTCTACCTCATCGGGCGCACGGGCAGCGGCAAGAGCAGCTTGCTGCGCACGCTCTATGGCGACCTGCCCTTGCGCGAGGGCGAGGGCCACGCATGCGGTTACGACCTCTCGAAACTGAAGCGCTCACAGGTGCCCTACCTGCGCAGGAAGATCGGCATCGTGTTCCAGGACTTCCAACTGCTGACGGACCGTTCGGTGAACGACAACCTGCTCTTCGTGCTGAAGGCCACGGGCTGGAAGGAGAGGAAGCGGATGGACGAACGCGTGCAGCAGGTGCTGGAAAAAGTGGGGCTGGCGAACAAGGGCTACAAGATGCCGCACGAACTCAGCGGCGGCGAACAGCAGCGCGTGAGCATCGCGCGGGCCCTGCTGAACGACCCCGAACTGATCCTGGCCGACGAACCCACCGGCAACCTGGACCCCGAGACCACCGGCGAGATACTGGACCTGCTGTTCCAGATCAGCCGCAGTGGCCGCAGTGTGATCATGGCCACGCACGACTATACCCACATGAAGAAGGTGAACGCCCGTGTGGTGCGCTGCGAGGAGGGCCGCCTGCTGGAGTTGAGCGCGGCGGGCGCGGTGTGATACCAGTGGAGAGTATCAAGTGGTGAGTGGTGAGTGCCCCGGAGGTAGCACTCACCACTCGCTACTTGCCACTCTCCAACAGCCCCACGATCGTCTCCGCGTTGCGCCGGTTGCTGAAGCGCTCTTCCAGCACACGCACCCGCGCCTCCAGCGCCTGTCCGTTGGCGGGTTTGGCCATGCAGGCCAGGATGCTCATGCGCATGCCGCCGGGGTCGTCGTGCACGTGGCAGAGTTCCTCCAGGCCGGTGCCTTCCACCATGGGCGTGTTGCAAACCACGTGGCGGCCGGTGAAGAGGCAGAGCAGCAGCTTCAGCTTGATGCCCGTGGCCTGGAAGGTGGGCAGCACGTTCACCTGCGCCTCGCGCACCAGCCGGTGGATCTCCTCGGTGCCGATGTCCTCACGCAGGTCCACGTTGGGGCATCGGGCCACGGCGCGGCGCAGTTCGGGGCTGGCATCGCTGCCGGCGATCACCAGCTTCGCGTCCAGGTCCTTGAAGACCTTGCGCACCAGGAATAGCGCGGCCTGGTCGTTCTCGGGCACGCCAAGCGCGCCGTGGTAGAAGGCGAATCGGCCAAGTCCATCCGGCACGCTCACCTTGTCGCTGGCGTGGAAGGCCGGCACATGCGTCACGTTGTGGAAGTGCGCGTCGAAATAGCGCTGGTCCTTGGGTGAGATGGCCAGTATGTGGTGTGCCTCGCTGAGCACGGGCTCGAAGCGTTGCAGCTTGCGGGCCTCGTTGATGAAATAGGTGCGGCGAAAGCCGCTGCTGGCGGCCTTGGCCAGCGCGGCGTAGTAGTCGTGCTCCACGTTGTGTGCGCGCACCAAGCGGCGGCGGCCCGCCAGGCGCGGATCGCCCAGGTGGTGGCAGCAGTGCAGGCCCTCGAACAGGATGGGGTGGTCGTCCTTCAGCAGGCGGTCCATCAGCGATTCGCTGCGCCGGCTCACCACCACGTAGGGCAGGTTGCTGAAAAGCTGCAGCTTGCCCAGCTTGCGGGAGTAGTAGTACACCTTGTGGCAGAAGCGCTCCAACTCCTTGGCCTTGGGGCGTCCGTACTGGAAGCAATGCAAATGCACCTTCACGCCCAGTTCCGCGAGCGCCCTGGCCTTGTAGAAGACATCGATCACCCCGCCATAATTGGGCGGCGCGGGCACGTCGAAGCTGACGATATGCAGGTGCTGTTCAGCCAAGGGCGCTCAGGAACGCCCGCAGCGTCCCCATTTCCTGGACCCCGTCCAGCGAGGCGGCCGCGAAAATAGCCTTTTCACGCAGGGCCTCCTGCCGTGCGGGATCGGCCATCAGGGCGCGCACCTCGCTAGCGATCAGCGCGGGATCGGGCCGGCCGATCACGATGCCCGCTTCGTACTTCCGCACGATGCCGGCCACTTCCGGCAGGTCGGTCACCAACGCGGGGATGCCGGCCCGGAAATAGTCGAAGAGCTTGTTGGGCAGGCTGTAGCGGTAGTTCAGGTGGCCGTCCTTGTCCAGCGATAGGCCCAGATCGGCGTTGCGGGTGTAACGCATCATCTCTTCGTAGGGCATGCGGGGCAGCAGGCGCACACGGTCCTGCAGGCCATGCTCCTTCACCAGGCGTTCCAGCACGGGCCAGGCATCGCCCCCGCCGATCAACAGCAAAAGTGCGCCGGGCAGTTCGCGCATGGCCAGCACGGCCTCCTCACCACCCCGGTCCACGTTGATGCCACTGCCCTGCAACACCAGCATGAAGCGGTCCTCCGGCAACCCCATCGTTCCACGCACGGGCAGCGGCCCCAGCTCGCGCGGCATGGGGATGTTGCGCACCACGGCCGGCCGCACCCCATAGCGCAGCTCGTAGGCCCGTGCGATGCTGTCGTTCACGGTGATCACGTGGCGCAGACTGGGGAAGATCCAGCGCTCCATGACCAGCCAGACCTTGCGGGCGAAGCGCGGCCGGCCATCGGGGCGGAAGAGTTCAGGCACTTCGGTGAAGAACTCGTGGCTGTCGTACACGATCCGCTTGCCCCGCAACCGGGCCACCAGCCAGCAGGGCAGCAGGGTGTCCAGGTCGTTGGCCACGATCAATTGGCAGCGCGCGAAGAGCAGCAGCAGGAAGAGGCGCTTGGCATATTCCCCGTAGAACAACGGCCCCTTCCGGAACAGCAGCCGCATGCGCCGCGTGTCGTAGGGGCGCTCCAGCCACATACTTCCCGGCAATTTGCGGCCCACCAGCAGCACTTCGTAGCCCAACTCCTGCAACACGGTGCAGGTGCGGTGTACCCGGTTGTCGGTGCCGAGGTCGTTGGTGACGCAAACGATGGCGCGGGGCATGGGGCAAAGGAACGGCCCGACATCATGTGCCGGGCCGTTCGCCGTGAAAGGCAGGTACCTACCGCACCTTCACCGCCCGCTTCACCAGCGGTTCGCCGTCCAGCAACAGCGTCACGTAGTACACCCCCGGCGCCAGGTGCGCGGTGTGCCAATCGTAGTGGTGATCGCCTGCGGAGGCCAGGCGCTCATGCAAGACCTGGAGTTGCTTGCCGTCGCCGCTGTTCACCAGCAGTTGCACGCGGCCCGCGCGTTCCAGCGTGTAGCGCACGGTGGTGGCATCGTTGAAGGGGTTGGGGTCGATGCGCAGCAAGCGCTCCAGCGCGGGGTCCTGCTTCACCTGGCCGTGGCCATCCATCGGCCCGGGCTGGTAGGACTTGTCGGTGTCCTGGGCGCAGCAGGCGGCCACTTGCTCTTGCATGGCGGCCATCTGTTCCTGAAGTTGTGCGATGACCTGTTGTTGCGCTTGCACGGCGCCCACCAGCACGGGGATCAGCCCATCATAATTTATGGCCTTGAAGGTCAGTGCCGGTTCGGTATCCGTGCCCGTGCTGTCGATCGCCGCAGGGCGTTCCACGTCCATGACCAGTTCCGGCAGGATGACTTCCACCTCTTACGAGAGCAGACCGATCTGCCCGCCCGTGGGCAGGGAGAGGTAAGGCATCTCTTGTGTGGCGAAGGCATAGCGTTTGGGCTTCAGTTGCAGCACCAGGTCCAGCGCCTCCTCCAAGGCCAGCTATTCGATGCCGGTCTTCAGGTTCGCGTCGGAGTAGGTCCATGCTGCCGCGCCCAGAAAGCCGCGCCCTTCGAAGTACGCACCCCAGTTGTTGGCCGAAAAAGTCGCTCCCGATCCTCGGCCATATACACCGATGCTACGGGAAGCCAGGCCATGGCCGTTGGATTCACCGCGCACACCATAAAGCACTGCGGTATTCATCGGCCCCCAGTTGGCTCTGAAAGCCGTGCCCAGTAAACCAGTGGAGTTCCTTGAGCCGGAAGCCTCTCCATGCACGCCTGTCAATGGTTGAATGTTCAAGGTCTCGACCATGGGCGGGGTCTGCACCGTTCCACGGATGGCCGTCCCCTGGGTACTTTGTGCGAAGTAGTCCGAGAGGATGCCTCCTAGGAAGTTGTTCGATTCCGCGAAGTCGTGCATGACGTGCAACTTGAACTTCGGGTCCACCATGCCGATCCCCACTCCTTTGTCCTCTTGGGGGCAGCCCGGATTGCCCTGGTATGCGGTTGAAATATGCGCATTGGAACCCGGCGGGCCTTGCAGCGTCCAAGCGCAGTTCTCGAACGCCATGGTGTTCAACGGGCGCCAATGCAAGCGGCCGGTAGAGTCGGTCACCACCACCATGTCCAAGGAGTCGCTTTGGTAGTCCGGTACCAGGCGACGCAAGCGGATGGTGCGCTCCAGCAGGTCCAGTCGCTCATCGGGTTGCAACCCCGCGTTGAAATAATCGCCGAGGCCGAGGAAGCCTTCATTGCCGCTGGTGTCGGGGATCATCCGCGCGATCTCCAGGCCATTGGTATCCGCAGCGGTGCCGGTCAGGTATGGCGCCCGGGTGAAGATGAAGCGGAGAGCATCCGGACCGAAAGCCGAAACATCCTCCAGGTTATCAGCCCAGCCGATCACCGCATCCACCCGGTCCGGCGCTTCCTGCTTGGTACCCACGTACATCAGATCGGAACCCAGGGTACACAGCGTGCCAGTGCGCATCCAGGGGCGCCAGCCTACCAGCACGCCTCCCTTGTGGTCCAGATGCAGCAGCGATACGGGCCTGTTCACCACCGTGGTGCTGAAGTCCCCGATGCCGACAAACCCCGATAGGTTCTGGCCGGGCCATTCCTCGCCAACATCCACACTGGGCAAGTAGGGGTTGATCCGCATCCGCAGCGTATCGCTGGTGCTGAAGTGGATCGGCAAGTGGGGGATCGTGCGCAGGTGCAGGGGGATGGTGCTTGAGCCATCGCAGCCCAAGTAGTCAGTGCTCGCAATGATGTTGTTTCCACCTTGGTCCCATGGTTGGGCCAACGCCCCGTTCATGGCAAGCAGCATGCAGCCTGCCAGTAGAATTTGCTTCGTTCTCATCGTTGTTCGTTCTGTAGTTCAACCAAAACGACCGGACGATACTCAATGCACCACGACGAACTTTCCAGATCGCTTCACACCAGCACCTTCAAGCAACACATGGTAAAGCCCAGCAGGATACTCACGCGTTGCCAGCACCACCTCATTGCTCCCCCATACCTCTCGATCAAGCACCAAACGGCCCAAAGCGTCCAGCAGCGATACCCGTTGAACCGGCATGCTGCCCCAGCCGATCAACAGCCGATCACTGGCCGGATTGGGCCACAGGCTGATCTCCTCCATCAAATTCTCCTGAACCGAGGTCCACATGGGGCAAGCTTCCGGGTCTGTGGAGAGACATGCGGCATCAACATACACGTAAGCCTTGTTGGGGTTGCCGGGCCCGATGACCTGTACAGCGGTATTGGCATTGCTGAAGTGGTTCCCGATAACCACATACCGGTAAGCGCTGTCGGCCACGAAGCTGCCGCTGACCAAGGTCCAGCCAGTTGTGTCTGAAACCACTTGCTGGGTGTACACATGTGCATGGTTGCGCAGCGTGATCTGCGGCATACCCATCACCCAAGGGACCATGTCCATGGTGAAAAGCATGCCGATGTTGTTGCATGCACTTCCCGTTTGCTGTGGTCCACCGTATGCCGCGTTGACCCAGAAGCTTGCGTAATAGGTCTGACCAACCGTCAATGGCGATAGCAGCTCCGATCCGATCATCTCACGGTGATCGTCCACCAAATAGGCAAACAAACCGGAGTAAGATCCTCCCTCTTGCGGGTACTGAAACCCGACTGTATTCAATGGAACCCCATTGACTGAACCATAGGGTACGCAAGAACGAAAGTAATCCGGGGTCTCAGAAACAGGTTCCCAGTGAGTTGGTTTCCCATTGGGCCAAAAACCCAATTGCACCGCACATGTGTCGGATTCCTCAAAGCTCCCGTTAAGGATTAAGTTCTGAGCATCGGCAAACCGAGGCACGATGAACAGCATCCAGCAGCTTGCAAGCCTCGCGGCCTTTGGCCGCCACCCGCCGTTCATCCTGTGGTGAAGCATCGTTCGTTCGTGTTGATGCGTTATCGGTCCGGTCCTCTGCCCTTGTTGTCTTTCAGTGCCGCCGTACGTTCGGGCGTGCGCCTCAGCACCCAAGATAAAGACCGCCATCGGTGGGCGTTGCGCTGCTTACTGCCTGCATGCCGCAGGCATTTGCTTCAGCAGCGTGTGTCGGTTGGGTACCCCGGTCCTCAGGCGCTGCGGCCTTCGGGCCGGGGCCGTCGCAAGCGCTGCCTGGTACGCAGCGTGATCCGGTCACCAACGGTGGTGATCGTTATCGCACAGCGCGTGTGGAAAGACGGTGCGCCCTTGCTTAGGCGCGGAGGATGGTCGCCGCTACCTTGTGGTGTTGGAAGATCAGCGGTCCAGCGGTCCAGCGGTCCAGCGGTCCAGCGGTCCAGCGGTCCAGCGGTCCAGCGGTCCAGCGGTCCAGCGGTCCAGCGGTCCAGCGGTCCAGCGGTCCAGCGGTCCAGC
The DNA here is from genome assembly GCA_026129465.1 of Flavobacteriales bacterium. Taxonomy (NCBI): domain Bacteria; kingdom Pseudomonadati; phylum Bacteroidota; class Flavobacteriia; order Flavobacteriales; species Flavobacteriales bacterium. The sequence goes on along the minus strand of JAHCIA010000001.1, from coordinate 3,626,081 downwards.
GGTCCAGCGGTCCAGCGGTCCAGCGGTCCAGCGGTCCAGCGGTCCAGCGGTCCAGCGGTCCAGCGGTCCAGCGGTCCAGCGGTCCAGCGGTCCAGCGGTCCAGCGGTCCAGCGGTCCAGCGGTCCAGCGGTCCAGCGGCCCAACGGCTCTGCGGAGCGAAGAAGATATGCTCAGGCCACGCGTTCATGATGAACGAATGTAGCGTGGAATTCCGCAGATAGTATGATCTGTCCATAAGTCCGAACCGTGCGATGCACGTTTCGCCATCGCTCGCGGAACGGCCGATCAGCGCAGCGCGTTGAACAATGAACGCTGAACACTTCACGGCCCCTTCGCACCCATCAATTACCGCGTCACCTTCACCGCGCGTTCCACCAACGGCCTGTCTGCCTGACAGGCAGGCCCGTCACATCAGCCATGGCCTGTGTACAACCGGAGCACAGCCTTCCGCACGCACTACCAGCACACCCGGTAAACTTGCCCCACCATGCAGCTGCACCGCCACGCGAGCCTACGCGCGTTGAACACCTTCGGCATCGATGCGCGAGCGGAATACCTGGCGCGCTTTCGCGATGCGAACGAACTGCGCACGCTGCTGGCCATGCCCGAACTGCAAGGCATGCCACGCATGGTGCTCGGCGGCGGCAGCAACGTGCTCTTCACGCGCGACTTCCGCGGCGCGGTGCTGCTGAACGAGGTGCCCGGCATTGCCGTGGCCGCGATGACCGAGGATGTGGTGCAGGTGCATGTGGGCGCTGGTGTGGTCTGGCACGAACTGGTGGAACATTGCGTGGCGCAGGGCTGGGGCGGCATCGAGAACCTGAGCCTGATCCCCGGCAGGACGGGCGCCGCACCCATGCAGAACATCGGCGCCTATGGCGTGGAACTGAAGGATGTGTTCATGTCCTTGGACGCGCTGCGCATCGAGGATGGCGAGCTGGTCCACTTCAAGCGCGACGATTGCGCCTTCGGCTACCGCGAGAGTTTCTTCAAACGCGAAGGCCGCGACCGTTTCGTGATCATGGGCGTGACGCTGGAACTGCGCCGGCGCGGCCACGAGCTACGGACGGACTACGGCGACATCCAGGCCGAGTTGGCGCGCATGGGCGTGACCGAGCCGACGATCAAGGACGTAAGTGATGCGGTGATCGCCATACGCCGCAGCAAGCTGCCCGACCCCGCGGTGATCGGCAACGCGGGCAGCTTCTTCAAGAACCCGGTGGTGCCCGCGTCCATGGCGGAGAGGATCAAACAGGACCATCCGAACATGCCCGCCTATCCGGCCGGCGAAGGCCAGGTGAAACTGGCGGCGGGCTGGCTGATAGAACAGTGTGGCTGGAAGGGGCGGCGCCTCAACGGCCACGGCGTACACGACCGACAGGCGCTGGTGCTGGTGAACCACGGCGGCGCTTCCGGCTCGGACATCTACGACCTGAGTGAGCAGGTACTGCGCAGCGTGCGTGGGCGATTCGGGGTGGAGCTGGAGCGGGAGGTGAATGTGGTCTAGTGGGCCATTTCCGGTTGTCAGTTTTCGGTTGAACGTGGCTTTGGGACCATGACTTGGCAACAACCCCCTCCCCGACCTTTGTCTGGTGCCTTTCGGACCCATGCCCCGCATCGCGCCACTGACGATCGCCCTGCTGCTGCTGGCCCTGGCCTGCGGCCGATCGCGGCAACTGGTGGGCACATCCGAACCGCACGGTCCCACACGGCTGGAGTTGACCATCCCTGCCTGGGCACTGGATACGGCGCATCCCCTGAACCTGCCCTACGACAACCCCCTCACCGTGGAAGGTGTGGCATTGGGCCGACGGTTGTTCCATGAGCCCCTGCTGAGCGGCGATGGCACACTATCCTGCGCCAGCTGCCACCAGCAAAAGCAGGCCTTCAGCGATGCGCGCAACTTCCCCACGGCCTACGGCAATGAGCGCAACAGCATGCCGCTGTTAAACCTGGCCTGGGACCATTACTTCTTCTGGGATGCCCGCGCGCTGAGCCTGGAACTGCAGGCCTTCGAGCCGGTGACGGCGCACCAGGAGATGAACAGCGACTGGCGCACGGTGGTGGCGCGCTTGCAAGCGCATCCGGCGTACCCGGCCCTGTTCCTGCGCGCCTTCGGAAGCCCGTTGGTGGACAGCCTGCATGTGGCTTACGCCTTGGCGCAATTCGAGCGCACCTTGCTGAGCTTCGGCAGCCGTTTCGATCAATGGCGCTACGCGGGCATGGCCGATGCGCTGGATGATCAGGAGCAGCGCGGTTGGCAGGTCTTCAGCGGCAAGGGACACTGCATCGACTGCCACACACCGCCGCGATTCACCGATGGCCGTGTGGTGAACATCGGCCTGGAGACCGAACCAGTGGACAATGGACTGGGCGCACGCACCGGCATCGCCTGGCACATGGGACGCTTCAAAACCCCCAGCCTGCGCAACCTGGCCGTGACGGCACCATACATGCACGACGGCCGCTTCGCCACGCTGGAAGAGGTGGTGGAATTCTATGCCACCGGCGTTAGCACCGATGCCGCCACGCTGGACGCCCATATGGAGCCCTGGGTCAAGGGACAAGTGCTGCTCACCAGGCAGGATCGTTCCGACCTGGTGGCCTTCCTGCGCACCCTCACCGACGAAGCTTTTCTAGCGGACCCGCGCTTCGGACCACAAGAATGAGGACGATGAGGCCGTGCGGCCGACACGACTTTCACCGAAATTCGCGCTGATGCCGCAACCCAAGAAGACCCTCCTTGCACTGGCCTTGCTGCTGGTGGTGGCGATCGCCTGCCGCCGCGACCCGGCCTGGCCGCCAGGCGACCACTGGAGCGGCCCCACCCCGTACACCATGCAACTGCCCGCCTGGGTGCATGACAGCCTGTACCCGCCACACCTTCCCGGCAACAACCCCATGACCGTGGAGGGCGTGGAACTGGGCCGGCGGTTGTTCCATGAGAAGGCGCTCTCGGACAACCATACCATGAGCTGCGCCAGCTGCCACCTGCAGGCGAACGCCTTCAGCGACCCACTCACCTTCTCGGTGGGGACCGACGGCAGCGTGGGCACACGCAACGCCATGGCCGTCATCAACCTGGCCTGGGATGAGCACTTCTTCTGGGACGGCCGCGCGCACTCACTGGAACATCAGGCCTTCCTACCGGTGACCGACCCCGCCGAGATGCGCAACACCTGGCCCGAGGTGGAAGCACGGCTGCGGGTCCATCCGGAATATCCGGAATTGTTCCGCAAAGCCTTCGGCACGGCCGACATCGACAGCGTGCGCATCGTACAGGCCATCGCGCAGTTCGAACGCACCCTGGTGAGCTTCAACAGCCGTTTCGACCGGTTCTACTACGGCGGTGACAGCCTGGTGATGACCGAAGCCGAGCAGCGCGGCATGGAGGTCTTCTTCCGCACCGGCCATTGCATCGACTGCCACAAACCACCCCTCTTCGCCGACCACGGCCTGCGCAACAACGGACTTGACCTGGTGCATACCGACCCCGGTATGGGGGGTGTCACCGGCATCAGCTGGCAGATCGGCGCGTTCAAGACCCCCACCCTGCGCAACATCGCGTACACCGCGCCCTACATGCACGATGGCCGCTTCGCCACGCTGGAGGAGGTGGTGCATTTCTATGCCGAGGATGTGCAGCTGGCCTCGCCGAATCTGGACAACCACATGTTCCCCTGGGTGGAGGGGCTGGTGAACCTGAGCATGCAGGACCGCGCCGACCTGGTGGCCTTCCTGCATACGCTCACGGACATGTCCTTCCTGCTCGACCCCGCGCACAGCGACCCGCATTGAGCGCGTTGGCGCATCTTCGTGGTCCACACCTCCGGACCATGTCACGTTGCATCAAGCTTCTCCTCGCGACCGCCACCCTGCTGGTGTCGCTGCCCATCGCCGCGCAGCAACAACTCACCCTGCGCGACGCGATCCTCAAGGCGGGGACCGATCTCGCTCCCCAACGCATCAAGGGTCTGCAATGGATCAAGGATGCCGACAGCTACAGCTTCGTGGACGGCGATGCGCTGAAGGCCGGCTTCATCGGCAAGCGCATGGACGAGACCATCGTGGACCTGGCAACGCTGAACGCCGCGCTGGATGATACCGTGAAGCTGCGCGCGATCCCCGCCGTGGAATGGGAAAGCGCCGATCGTTTCCGCTTCATGCACCGCAACGGTGTGCACGTCTTCGACCGCGGCAAAGGCGATCTGGAAAAGCGCCTTGTACTCCCAGAGGGCGCGGAACGCTTGGACACCGAGGAGCGCAGCGGGCGCGTGGCCTTCACCCTGGGCGAGGACATGCACATCGCATTCCCGGGCGGCGAAACGCGGCGTGTGACGCATGATGGCACGGACGGCATCGTGAACGGCCGCAGCGTGCACCGCGAGGAATATGGCATCACCAAAGGCACCTTCTGGGCACCCGGGGGTGAGCGCATCGCCTTCTACCGCATGGACGAAAGCATGGTGGCGCTCTACCAACTGGAGGATCTAGCCACAAAGCCCAGCACCTTCACGCCCCTGCGTTACCCCATGGCGGGACAGACCAGCCACCACGTATCCGTGGGCGTGCACGATGTGCGCAGCGGCCGCACCGTGTTCCTCAAGCATGCGGGCGCACCGGACGACTACCTCACCAACATCAGCTGGAGCCCCGACGGCCGACATGTGCATGTGACGCATCTGGACCGCAAGACCGAGAACCTGCGTCTGGTGCGCTATGACGCCACCACTGGCGATGCCCTGGCCACGCTGCACAACGAGCAGGACAAGAAGTATCTGGAACCGCAACATCCCGGGCATTTCCTGGAGGGACGCGCTGGCCACTACCTGTGGTGGAGCCAGAGCGATGGCTGGTGGCACCTGTACCTGCGCCATGTACAGCGCGGTGCCGTGCGGCAGCTCACGCGTGGACGCTGGGTGGTGAAAGACGTGTTGGGCTTGGACCCGAAGGAGAGCACCGCGTGGGTGAGCGGCACCGGTGAGATCGATCCGATGGACCCGAAGGGCGCCATGGAGACACACCTCTACCGGGTGGACCTGCTCAGTGGCAAAACGCAACGGCTCACCAACGAACCCGGCACGCACCGCGGACAACTCAGCAGTGATGGGCGATACCTCATTGACCAATGGAGCAGCCTGACGATCCCGGGCCGCACCGTGATCCGCGACGCGCGCACCGGCGAGGTGATGAAGAACCTGCTGGACGCGCCCGATCCCTTGAAGGACCATGTCGTCGGCACGGTGGAATCGCTCACGATACCGGGGGAGAACGGTGCGATGCTCAACGCACGCCTCATCAAGCCCAGCCATTTCCAGCCGCGCAACAGATATCCTGTGCTCATCTACGTGTACAATGGCCCGCATGTGCGGCTCGTGGGCAACAGCTTCCTGGGCGCGGCGCCGCTGTGGATGCTGGAGGCCGCCGAGCGCGGCTACATCGTGTGGACCCTGGACGGCCATGGCAGCGCCGACCGCGGCCGCGACTTCGAGCAGGCCATACACCGGCAGCTGGGGATCACCGAAGTGAAGGACCAGATGCATGGCGTGGCCTGGTTGGAGAAGCAGCCTTTCGTGGACCCTGAGCGCATCGCCGTGCATGGCTGGAGCTATGGTGGCCACATGACCACCGCCATGCTCCTGCGTCATCCCGGCCGCTTCAAGGTGGGTGTGGCCGGCGGCCCGGTGATGGACTGGACGCTCTATGAAGTGATGTACACCGAGCGCTACATGGACACACCCGAGGAGAACCCAGAGGGTTACGCCGCCACCGCCTTGCCACCGCTGGCCGGGCAGTTGCAGGACGATCTGCTGTTGATCTCCGGCGTGCGCGACGACGTGGTACTTCCCCAGCATTCGCTCAGCCTCATCAAAGCCTGTGTGGACGCGGGCGTGCAGCTGGATTACTTCGCCTACCCCGGCCACGGCCACAACGTGCGTGGCAAGGACCGGCTGCACCTGATGGAAAAAGTGCTCCGCCACATCGATCAAAGGATGCTCTTCATGCGTTGATGGCACAGGATACCGGGGATGGCGCCGCATGGGGCGTGACATATCCCCCTGAGTGACCTATCATCGCCGATCGAACCACCACCATATGCGCCAGCTCAGCATTCTCTCCCTTCTGATCCATTTCGCCGCCTACACTCAGACCACTTGGAATGTGCAAGTTGGCGGCAGCCTCAGCGGTGGGGCCCTGCCATTCTACAACCCGCAGAACCTGGTCATCGACGAAGGCGACGAAGTGGTCTGGACCAATGTGAGTGGCACCCACAACGTGAACGGAAGCACCACACTTTTTCCCGGCAATCCGGAAAGTTTCAATTCCGGCGATCCGAACTTTGGCAACTGGACCTTCAGCTTCACCTTCACCCTACCGGGCACCTACAACTACCACTGTACCAGCCAGGGCCACTCGGCCACGCAGAATGGACAGATCGTGGTGGTGCCATCGACCACGGTGTCGGAAATCACGGTCGCGCCCTCGATCCAGGTCTATCCGATCCCTGCCTCGGATCTCCTCTTTGTGGAATGGACCTCGCCCACGTTACGGTCCATGGAGGTCTACAACCTGGAAGGCCAGCGCGTGATGGAACGATCGATCGCCGGTGTGGACCGCGTTGGGATCGGACTTCAAGGACTTCCTGTCGGCGCCTACTTCCTGCGCTTGATCGGCACGGACGGCGCTGTGATCACACGCCCCTTCCGCAAGTCCTGATCAGTTCGGCACGCGCAACAGGCGCAGCGCCATGGGAGCCTGTTGGCCTGCACGGGCCACAATTTGATAGGTTCCTGCGGATAGTCCGCCGAGCGGCAAAGTGAAGCTGTGCTTGCCTGCTGGAAGCTGTCCGGCATGCGGCCGCGCGACCTCCCGGCCCATGGCATCGAGCAGGACCAGGTCCACACGGGTCGCCTCGGGAAGTTCAAGCCACAAGGTGGCATCGCCTTCCGTCGGATTCGGGAAGGCATAGAGCGCGGCGGCCGGACCGGCCACATCGGCCACGTACTGCGGGCCACCGACCGGCACGGCCAGTGTGGCCAGCGTGGCGATGGAAAGCTTCGCGAGTTTCTCATAGTAGGGCACGTCGAAGTGTTCCACCTTGTCGTTGATCGTGTGGTAGTACGGATTGCCATCGGCACCGAACTCCTCGATCACCAGTATGGCGCTGTAGCCCTCATTCCAGAAAGAGGCATGGTCGCTGTAAGTGGCGCCGGGGTTGGTGAGGATGAGGTCCAGGTCGATGTCGTAGTCGGCGCGTACGGTGAAGACCATGTCCGAGAGCTGGAACGATTGCGCGATGGGCCGCGTGTGGATCCGGGCCTTGGTGTCGCCATTGCCGTCGTAGGCGATCGCGTCCATGTTCACCACGCCCCGCAGGGGAGCGTCATTGGCCGCGAGACCGGCGGCGTGGAAGGCACTGCCCACCAGGCCCTGCTCCTCCTCGTCCCAGAAGGCGAAGAGGATCGAGTACTCGAATTCGATGTCGCGCAGCACACGGGCGGCCTCCAGCACGGCCCCACAGCCGCTGCCATCGTCATCCGCCGCAGGGGCGGCCAGCATGCCACCCGGCATGGCATCGAAGTGCGCGCATAGGATGTAGTACTCGTCAGGATGTGTGGTGCCCTCCTTCCACGCGAGGATGTTCCTGCCCGTGGTGCTGAAGGATTGCTCGATGGGCTCATAGCCGAACCCGGCCAGCTTCAGGGCCAGCCATTGCTCGGCGATGATGTTGCCCGGTGCGAACTTGTGCCGGCTCACGATCAGCTCCGGCCCGTTGCCGATGTCCACCGGTGTTTCGCCCGAGAGTTGTTCCACGTAATGCATCATGGAGTCGATGCTGAGGGCGTCGAGGATCGACTCCACCACGGGATGCTGCGCCTGGGCGGCGAGCGGCAGGGCGAACAGAAGCGATAGGATCTTGCGCATCACCCAAAGGTAGTCCTCGTGGCTGGAGGCCGCGGCCATCAGAAAGCGACCACCCGTTCCACGAAGTCGCGGCCGGCGGTGCGCACCACCACCACATAGGTGGCGGCCACGCGCGGCAGGCGCACGGTCCAGGACTTCTCGCCAGCGGGTACCAGCTTGGCCACGGAGGCGCCGCGCAGGTCATACACTTCGATCGCCTGTACACGCGCCCCGATGCCTTCGATGCGCAGCAGACCATCGCGCACGGGGTTGGGGAAGATGCGCACGCCGAGTTCCCGCAGATCGTCGATGCCCACGCTCAGATCGGTGATGGCGGTTTCCTTGATCAGCACCGGGGTGCCGTCGGCCGCTTCGTACATGGCGCGGAAGGTGTCGATCTCCGGGGTGCTGTACGCGAACATCTCCTCCATCCAGCGCGGCGGCGCGGCCTGGTACCAGACACGCGCCTCGATCTCGATCAGGCCCGAATGGCCGTTCATGGGCACGTGGTAGTGGGTGATGTCCGTACCGCTTCCCTCCACCCCATTCTCGAAGCGGTTGAAGTCGACATCCCCGGCCGGCACCCCGGCGATGAGCGTGGTGTCGTAGCTCGGGTGGGTGGTGGTGAAACCGAGCGGTGGCAGGCGATTGTCCTTCAAAGGGAACTTCGCGCGCTCCAGCACGGTGGTCTTGTCGCCGTTCACGTCGCCCATCACCATCTCATAGATCTGCGCCTGTTGCGGTGCGCGTATCACATCGTGGTGCGGCTCCCAATCGTCGTCGTGGCCGATCACCTCGTATTGCGGATCCCATCCTCCGCTCTGGAACATCACATTGCCGCCCGCATCGCGAACCGTCAGTTCGATGAAGGCACGCCGTGCGGGATAACCGCTGGGAAACTTGTGGCCGGCGAGGTTGGTGAGTTTCACGGCGATGAAGGCCGTATCCAGATCGCGCTCCGTCACGGATACATCCATCAGCAGGGTGTTCTGTTTCAGCAGGCGGTCCGTGCGTGCGATGGTGCTGTCGAACTGCTCCGGCGTGGCGGTAAGGCCCAGCGCGGTGATGTTGTTCTTCAGCAGTTCCAGCATGAAGGTGTTGGCGCCGGCGAAATGGTGCAGGCCAAATGGACTATGCCCTTGCAGGAAGAGGTAATTGGCCGAGATCACCACGGCATCGTCGATGCGCGGTACGTGGCAACCCTGACAGGAGACGCCACCCTCTGGGTCGCTGTTGGTATCGAAGACGGAATTGATCCACTCGTGGTAGGTGGCCTGCTCCACGAAATGATCGCCCGTGGGGTTGCCCTGCAGGTCGGCCGTTTCGGTGATGAGGGTGTGGCAGCCAGCACACAGGCCGGCATCGTTGATGTGCGCACCAAATAGCGGGGTGTAGCCCACGAAGGAGGTCATCGGCGAGCCGAAGACATTGTCATAGGGGCCATAGACCACACGGTTGGTATCGAAACGCAACTCGCCGGAGAAGAGCAGGCCCAGGCTGTCCGGACCCTGCATGTGGCAGGCGAGGCAGGATACGCCGTCCTGCGCCACGGGATCCCAGATGAGCTGGGAGATGCCGTAGGGGCCCGTGCCGGAGTAGAAATGGTCGTAGCGGCCCATGGGCGCATGGCAGGAAGTGCATTTGTCCTCCAAGGCGGTCTGGTGCGCCGGGTTCACGGCCACCTCATGGCTCACCTTGGCGCGCCAGAAGGGGTCGCGTGCGCTGTTGGCCATCATGGTGCTGCGCCAGTCGTCCATCACATTCACGTCGTTGCCATCGGCGTCCACGCTGGCGTAGTTGTTCATGATGTCCGGGCCATGGCAACCGTAGCATTCGCCGCTGGCCATGAAGAAGTTGTTCGAACCGCTGGCCAGGCCGCCTCCGCCCTTGAAGATGGCCATTTCGCGGTCGCTGTGGTAGGCACTGGCCTTGGGCAGCCGCCCATCGGCCCACGCGGCCAGCAGGAGAATGGCGCCCGACAGGACGGCGATGATGAGGGCACGAGGACGCTGGAGGAAGGACATGCTCATGGGTTCCGAACGCAGGTGCCGCAAGTTACGGGGGGCACGGGGTGAGATGCTCCGCCGTGGTGGTCGCCATTCCCACCGCGAGCCGTGGGATCCCTGAAGTGCGGGTTGCTTCGCCTCAGCTGCCCCGTTGCGCGGACTTGCGCATGGTGGTGGCCTTGGCCTTGCTCGTGCCCGCAGGCTTGGGCGCGGTGGTGCGCGCCGCCTTCGCGGGTCCGGCCTTCTTGGGTTTGGCGTCCTTGGCGGACGTGCCGGCGGCCTTCGCACCCTTTTCCTTTTCCTTCTCCTTCTCGGCTTTCTCCTCCTCTTCCTTCCTGGCGAGATCCCCGGCCTTCAGCAGTTGACCATACCACAGGAAGAACTTGCGGACATCACTGCCATAGATGCGCTCACGGTCATGGTCCGGCAGCACCTCACCCAGCTTCGCGAAGAGCTTCGCCTCGTCCTCCTTGGGGTCCAGCGACGCCTTGCCACCTTCCAGCTCGTAAAGCTTGCGGAGCACCTCGCCCACCGGCACATCATCACCCTTGGTGTACATGCTGATCTCCTCCAACGCACTGACCGGCACGGAGAGGGGCACGGGCAGGCGCTTGCCGTCGGTGAGGGATTCCACGATGAGCGCCTGGCGGCCTTGGGCCACGATGCGGAAAAGACCGGACTTGCCGGCAATGGTGATGATCTTGCTGAGGTCCATGCGTGCTCCTTGGAGGCGGCCAAGGTAACCACGGCCGCCCTGGTGTTCAGGTCTTCTGCTTCTTCTTGCGCGCGGCGGGGAAGAGGATGTTGTTCAGAATGAGCCGGTAACCCGCCGAGTTGGGATGGAGGCTGAGGTCGGTCGGCGGATCGCCCACCATATGCTGGTAGTCCTCCGGATCGTGGCCGCCATAGAAGGTCCATTGCCCCAGGCCGTATTCGCCGTGGATGTATTTCACGGTGCCGTGGGCCTTGTTCTCGCCCATGACGGTGACACCGGGCTTCACCAGGTCCTTGCGGAAAGCGGTGGTCTGGCCCATGAAGCCACGCACGACCTGCTCGTGGCTCTGGCACAGCATGGTGGGCACGATGTCCCACTTGGCGCTGAAATCGAACAGGGTGAAGAAATCGCGCGGCTGTCCGATGCGGGCGTGGATGTCCGTGGCGTCGATTTCGCTGAACTCGTAGATCATGGGATCGGTGACGAGCTTGAAATCCTTGAAGGCGAAGGTCTTGTTGTAGTCCAGCTTCTGCTGGGCCTGCGGGTCCATGGGGTCGCCATCGAACTCCGCTGTGCAGATGTCCACGCCTTCGGCCGCCAGCGCGATGTCGTAGGAGTCGGTACCGCTGCACATGGTGAAAAGGTATCCGCCGCCGGCCACATAATCGCGGATCCGCAAGGCCACGGCGAGTTTCATCTGGCTCACCTTGGCATACCCGAGTGAGGCGGCCATGGCCTCGGCTTCGCGCACCATGGCCTGGTACCAGGGCGCGTTCCGGTAGGCCCGGTAGAATTTGCCATACTGGCCGGTGAAATCCTCATGGTGCAGGTGCAGCCAATCGTACATGGGCAATGTACCCGCGATGATCTGCGGATCGTAGATACGGTCGTAGGGGATCTCGGCGTATTCCATCACCAGGGCCACCGCATCGTCCCAGGGCTGGAAGGATTCCGGTGCGTACACAGCGATGCGCGGGGCCTTCTCCAGCCTCACCACCTCCATGTTCACCTCGGGGTCGGCGATCTCGCTGAGGATGGCGGCCGCCTGCCCATCGGCGATCACCTGGAAGGTGACGCCGCGAATGGTACACTCCTGCTCAACGGCACGCACATGCTCAATGAGAAAACTGCCGCCCCGGTAGTTGAGCAGCCATTCCACGGGCAGATCGCGCTGCAGGACCCAATAGGCGATGCCATAGGCCTTGAGGTGGTCCCGCTGGCTGCCATCCATGGGTATGAGCAGCTTGGTGGCCTGGGCACCCAGCCCAACGAGCATCAACAGCAGGACGATGATCGCCCGGCGGAGGTCAGAAAGGAGCGCTTTGGTCTTCGTCAGGGTCATCGTTCATTCTGCTGGGCCTGGTAATGGTACGGAAGCCGCCTCCCGGCCCATCGGATCCCATGCCACCAACGCCGAGATCGGCGCCGAAGGTCTCCAGATCCGTGAATTTCGCCAGTTCGGAGATGAATCGCAAGCGCACGGTGTCCACGGCGCCATTGCGGTGCTTGGCCACGATCACCTCGCCGATGCCCAGCGTGCTGCCATGCTGGTCCTCGTAGATCTTGTAGTACTCCGGGCGGTAGAGGAAACACACCAGGTCGGCGTCCTGCTCGATGGCGCCCGATTCGCGCAGATCGCTGAGCATGGGCCGCTTGTCGCCACCACGGGTCTCCACGGCGCGGCTCAGCTGGCTCAGGGCGATGATGGGGATCTCCAGTTCCTTGGCGATGCTCTTGATGCTGCGGCTGATCTGGCTGATCTCCTGCTCACGATTTCCGCCGCGGATCTCCGTACCGGAGGTCATCAACTGCAGGTAATCGATGATGATCAGGTCCACCTTGTGCTCACTCTTGAGGCGGCGGGCCTTGGCGCGGAACTCATAGATGTTGAGTCCGGCGCTGTCGTCGATGTAGATCGGCGCCTTGTCAAGCCGGGCGATGTGCTTGTGCAGGATCTCGAACTCCTGATCGCTGAGTTCGCCCTTGCGCAGCTTCTCCGAGCTGATCCCCGATTCACTGGCGATGAGGCGCGTGACGAGCTGCGTGCTGCTCATCTCCAGGCTGAAGACACCCACGGCCCGGCCATGCTCCACGGCGATGTTGCGCGCCATGCTGAGTACGAAGGCGGTCTTGCCCATGGCGGGCCTGGCGGCGACGATGACCATGTCGCTGGGCTGCCATCCGGCGGTGAGCTTGTCCAGCCCAACGAAACCCGTTGGCACACCACTGATGCCGCCGGTCTTGTTCTTGGCGTTCTCGATCTGCTCGATGGAGCGGCCGATCAGCGCGCTCATCGGTTCGTAGTTGCGCTTGAGGTTGCCGCTGGTGACCTGGTAGAGACCATTCTCGGTCTTGTCCATCAGGTCGAACACGTCCGTGGCGTCATCGTAGGCGTCGCGCATGGTCTCCGCGCTGATGCGGATCAACTCGCGCAGGATATGCTTCTGGTTGATGATGCGCGCGTGGTACTCCACGTTGGCGCTGCTGGCCACCAGGTTGGTGAGGCGGCTGATGTAGATCGGCCCACCCACCAGGTCCAGTTCATGTTTCGCCTTGAGCGCCTCGGTCACCGTGAGGATGTCCACGGGCTGGCCGGCGCCGAAGAGATCCTTGATCACCGCGTAGATGCGCTGGTGGGCGTCCACGTAGAAACTCTCCGGTTGCAGGATCTCGATCGCCTTGTTCACGGCGTTGCGCTCGAGCATCATGGCGCCGAGCACGGCCATTTCCAGGTCGGGCGCCTGCGGTGGAAGGCGGCCAGCCTCCTGGGCGGTCTCCAGTAGGGAGGCCACGGGACGGCGGGTGGTCCCGCGCCGGCGATCGGGTGCGGTGTAGGGTTGGTCTGACATGTATCGCAGGACCGGCCTGGTGGAGCGCGTGGTGGCGGATCGCCGATGTTCGCTGCGCCCTGGTACCGGGCCGGGGTGGCGAAATTAGCCGCGCGCTCCACCGGCGATCGCTACCTTGTGGATAACTGATGAGCACCGCATCAACGATCCGATCGTGAAGATCTTTTCCGCATACGGACAAGTGTGGGTGACGTCGTGGTGGCGTATGGGGTGGATGACCTTGCTGCTGTGCGCCTTGTCCGTCGCGGCATGCAGGAAAGACCTGGACACCACCGCGCCCAAGGTGACCATACTTCTGCCCGGGGCGGGTACCACACTTTCCATCCCGGACACATTGACCGTGCGCGTGCGGGTGGAGGATGACCGTGGTTTGAAGAGCGTGTGGATGGCGCTCACCGATGTGAATGGTGTGCCTGTGGCTCCCGCGGTGCTGGTGCCGGTGGATGGAAGCTCGGCGACGATAGAACGGGATATTCCCGTGTTGGATGAAAGGATCACGTCGGGCATGTACACACTCACCGTACGCGCGGATGATGAGACGAACACCGGAAGCGCATTCCGGCCGGTGAACGTGCAAGCCGCACCGCTTCGGCTCAGGGCGGTGTTCCTGACCACGCCCTTCGGCGGCACACCGGCCACCATCACCCGCATCGACAGCTTGGGGGGGCAGTCCACATTCCTGACCATGGCCGACGTGAATGGCGGCACCGCCGTGGGCCATACGCGCCATGTGGTCCTGGCTGGCGGCCAGTCGGCCCCCATGCTGGGTGTGCCCACATGGAGTGGTGCGGGCAATTGGCAGGTGGCCAATCAGAATGCGCTTGCACAGCCCTTTTTCCGGCACCTGCGACTGGACCCCACCGATGGCCGGGTATACTTCGGCACCAACGACGGTTTCATCCGCGGCTTTCTGGGCAGCGGTTCCCAGACCTTCACGGCACAGGCGCAAGCAGGCTTCCTGAGCATCGCCACGGCCGTGGTAGGCGATCGGTTGATGGTGGCGGAGCAGGCCATCAGTCTCCCGGAGCGTCGCATGGTCAGCTACACTTATACGAGCGGTATCCCCTTGGCATGGCATCCATTGGACCTGGATGTGCGGCACTTGGACAAGCGAACTTCCAGCACAGCCTTGGTCTTCGGCGATCGCGCGGGCGAAGGTGTGATCCAAGAACGTGATGTGATGCAGGGAGGCGTGTTCGAGATGCGCGTCTTCAGCGAAGGCGGCATCCGATTCGTGGCCCGCCTGAACGGTGATACTTGGGCGATCGCCCTGCCGGACAAGGTGGTGCGCTTCCATTACCCCACGAATACGGTGGTGACACTGGCCCAGGGCATATCGGCCACGTGGCTCGCTTTTGAGGAAGCCACGGGAAGGATCTATGCGGCACAGGACGCCACGGTCCATCTGATCGACCCCGGAACAGGCCAACAGGTCGGCACCATATCCGCACCGCACCCGATCGGCGCGGTGCTGCCCTTGTTGAATCGCTGATGGTCAGGCGCGAGACCGCTTGCGCTCCGCCTTGGGCTGGTCCTTCAGCACCACACCCATGTCGCAGAACTTGCGCATGCGCCGTTCTACGAGCTTGTCCGGGTCGGTCCTCACCAGTTTGTTGAGGTGTTTCACCACTTCGGTCTTCACCAACTGACAGGCCATCTCCGGATCGGCATGCGCCCCGCCTGGTGGTTCCTGAATGATGCCGTCAATGAGTTTGTTGGCGAGCATGTCCGTGGCGGTAAGCTTCAACGCCTTGGCGGCCTGCTCCTTGTAGTCCCAGCTGCGCCAGAGAATGGAGGAACAGGATTCCGGCGAAATGACGCTGTACCAGGTGTTCTCCTGCATCAGCACTTTGTCGCCAACGCCAATGCCCAAAGCACCGCCCGAGGCTCCCTCGCCGATGATGATGCAGATGATGGGCACACGCAGCTGGGTCATCTCCAGGATGTTGCGTGCGATGGCTTCGCCCTGTCCGCGCTCCTCGGCTTCCAATCCCGGATAGGCCCCGGGCGTATCGATGAGGGTGACCACCGGCTTGCCGAACTTCTCGGCCAGCTTCATCAGCCGCAGTGCCTTGCGGTAGCCTTCCGGGTTGGCCATGCCGAAGTTGCGATACTGGCGCATCTTGGTGTTGATGCCCTTCTGCTGTCCGACGAACATCACGGTGCGGCCGTCGATGGAACCGAACCCCCCCACCATGGCCTTGTCATCCTTCACGGTACGGTCACCGTGCAATTCGACGAATGAACCAGCGGACAGGACCTCGATATACTTCAGGGTGTAGGGGCGGTCGGGGTGACGACTCACCTGCACCCGCTCCCACGGCGTCAGTTTGG
This sequence comes from Flavobacteriales bacterium, assembly GCA_026129465.1. NCBI lineage: Bacteria > Pseudomonadati > Bacteroidota > Flavobacteriia > Flavobacteriales > Flavobacteriales bacterium. The sequence continues at coordinate 3,610,272 of JAHCIA010000001.1, read as the reverse complement.
CGTAGATCTCGCGTCGGGTAACATCAAGCTTTTCCTCCAGGTCCTTCAGGCTGGCCTTCACGTCCACACCACCCTGGTCCGCCACTTCCTTCAGCTTCTCGATCTGCTCGATGAGGTTCTGGACGGGCTTCTCGAACTCCAGAAAGGTCTGCATGCTCGTTCGTTGGGAGAGCGAAGGTAGAAGGATGAGGAATTGCGCATGGAGGCTATCGTGCCACAGGTACTTTCGCCGTTGATATGATCGTCTTCCCCCACGCCAAGATCAACCTGGG